>NZ_JBKFSQ010000029.1:0-59304 GCF_046569525.1 Salmonella sp. 741265055_HSA
CCGGACAGAAATAATATAAGAGATAGCTTCAGAGAGATATTTACAACATAGATCACATTTTTAGCGATAAAGAATGTGATGGCGCTCGCAAATATTGAGAAATAAAAATAAACCAGGCATTACATCTACAGTCGCCCAGAGGGTAATCGGGCCTCTGGCTATTATTGCCCAGTGCCAGCGGTCACCCTGTACTTCGTCCTTCCGGCAGATAAAACTGCACATCGTCTGCTTCGCTAAACACTGACGCGACTGTAAGTATCCCACAGAATCGTGCCATTCACATTTAGAGATCACGTCATCGATCTGTTGACGAAGGAATCTCTATGCGTAAAGCCCGTCTCCCTGAGCATCAGAACATCGCCGTAATTAAGTTGGTCGAAGCTGGACGAGCGGTTAAAGATATCTGCCAGGAGGCGGATATTTGTGAAGTGACTGACGACATCTATGGACATTAGGTTTGACCACATTCTGTTTCTCACTAATGTGCTCCGGGAAAGAGTTTTCATCAGATGAGCAATTGAAAAGAGAAGCCAGAGGCTGAAGTTGCCTCGACCGATAAGTCTGTCGGTTGCTCAGACTATCACGATCAGAATTAAGTCAGATCAACTTATTGGCAAGGTATAACCCCCGGCATTAAGTTACAAGATTTTCTCATGGCATTAGCATTACACCCCCTTAAAGTTTACATGCGTCTCTATAAAATAGTCTTAAATTTGTATATAAGAAGTTGATGAGAGCACAAATATCACCATTAAGTCATTGAATAACAATGCAATGAAAGAAAAAATCTTAAATTAGGTTTTAATAATAAGAATTCATTACAGGTTTACAGGAATTACTTTTATATTTCATCACATCACCCCGATAGTGACGAAGGCAGCAGACAGATGGTATTGAGAACCATTATTTATCGCTCTCATGATTTAGCAAATAGTGCTGTTTTAATATTTTTTCTGATATTGGAGATTATGTATAAAAATCCCAATGGGTGAAATACAAATCCGAAATGATGTATTACGACTGTCGGATCTGTCATGGTTCCTTAAAGCTGTATTTTAGGTCTTTCCAGGAGTTTATGACACTGACAATAATTCGCGCCTTTTGACAGCCGTAGCACTGTATATTATCTGGATTGACACATTTATTTACCAATGAAATATTAACAGAAACATCGACGGGAGTCGTTCAGGATGATGAGAAAACCTTCACAAATTGTCCATTGCATTAGTTGCGATTTATCCTGTCAATTATTCCCTGACAGCGCAGTACGGGTGCAATACTGTCATAATGCGGCATTTTCCATCTGGCCAGATGGTAATGCTTTCCTGAAAAAAGGGTTTATTGAAAAGTTATTGCTTGATAGACACAACCATTTATCCAGCGGTTTTATCTTTGTTGATTTTTCTTTCCCGAATCTTCGACGATTTACCGATTTGCAATGGGCTGACAGTCTGGCAGACAGTGGTATGCATATTGTCCTGATTTCTGACAGAAGTTTAACTCCGCTGGCCAATTACTGGATTTTGAAAAGCAATAAAATACAAGGAATTATTTATTCCGATGACGATGATATTGTGCAACAGCAAAAGATACACCGCTTGTTTACTGGTCGGCTCGCCAACAGTAAACGTGGACGAACGCTTAACTATACGGAATTTATATTACTGAAGCGCTTTGTATCAGGAATAAGTATTCAGCAGATTGTAAATATTGACAATATTGATATTAAGAAACTTTATGTGCATAAGCTGCGGCTTGAAAATAAGCTAGGGCATAGCATTCATAAAATAATATCAAATATTTTATAGATCCGTTTCCATTTTTATTATTTCCATATTATTGCGATGTGGAAGACGCTTTACGCCATAATGCAGGAGGCAGAATGCCAACTCCCCAAAATTACTCATTCATCGCCATAGCGGTATCAGCAGCATTAGCCTCTATAGTATTTCCCTCCCAGGCGGCCTGGGTTGACGTTGATAGTCTGCCATCCAGTGGGCTAGTCAGCCAGTTGCCGCCGGAATTACAGGCCATTATTCCCGCTCAGGCCAGTACCGGTTTCACCAAAGTCGGTACCATGCCCAACTACGTTTATCAGTGGAACACCGGTACCATCCCGGTTTATGGCAATGGCCTCACGCTTAATGGGCCGGGCGCGGAGGCGTTTGAACACACTGTCACGGTTATTCAGAACAGCGGGACGGGAAGTCCGGGCGTGATTTTTGGCAACGACCTGACCATTCGGACGCAGTCGGCGAATGCCGCGAATAATGGTAGAGACGTCGATGGCATCCGTACTCACGGCGCAAATACTCCGGATAACCCGGTATTTATTATTACCGGTGACCGTACCAACATCTACGTGGATGGTCAGGATGGTGACGGTATTAACGCCGGATATAACTCACTGGGCCAGGGTTGGACCGGATCGGCCAATATTTACGTCGGCGACGATCTGTATATCAAAACAACAGGTAGCCAGGGACGTGGAATTACAGCTAACGCCATGCGGGATGCGTCACGTGCCAAAAATACGATTGTCGTCGGCAATCGTGCACATATTGTTACTACCGGCGACAGTTCGGAGGGGCTGCGTACCGGACAAAGCGGTTCGTTGATTCGTCTGGGTGACGATGCAACCATCGAAACCTCCGGCGCATCCTCAACGGGGATTTACGCAGCATCATCCTCCAGAACCGAGCTTGGCAACAACGCTACTATTACGGTGAACGGTGCCAGCGCACACGCGGTATATGCAACTAACGCTACCGTTAGTTTGGGAGAGAATGCCACTATTAGCGTTAACAGCGCCAGTAAGGCTGCATCCTATAGTAAAGCCCCTGCCGGTTTATACGCCCTCTCCCGAGGCGCCATTAATCTGGCAGGCGGTGCGGCTATTACTATGGCGGGCGATAACAGTAACGAAAGTTACGCCATCAGCACGGAGACTGGCGGCATTGTTGACGGTTCTTCAGGAGGTCGTTTCGTCATCGACGGTGATATTCGTGCTGCTGGCGCCACCGCTGCCAGCGGTACGCTACCGCAGCAGAACAGTACAATTAAGCTCAATATGACGGACAACTCGCGATGGGACGGGGCGTCGTACATCACCAGCGCTACGGCGGGCACAGGCGTTATCTCTGTACAAATGAGCGATGCGACCTGGAATATGACCAGCAGCTCAACGCTCACTGACCTGACGCTGAATAGTGGCGCAACCATTAACTTCAGCCATGAAGATGGCGAGCCATGGCAAACGCTCACCATCAATGAAGATTATGTAGGCAACGGCGGTAAGCTGGTCTTTAATACTGTGCTCAACGATGATGATTCCGAAACGGACAGGCTGCAGGTTCTCGGCAATACTTCAGGCAACACATTTGTTGCAGTAAATAATATTGGAGGAGCCGGGGCGCAAACCATTGAAGGTATTGAAATTGTTAACGTTGCTGGTAATTCTAACGGTACTTTCGAAAAAGCAAGCCGTATTGTTGCCGGAGCCTATGACTACAACGTGGTGCAGAAAGGTAAAAACTGGTATCTGACCAGCTACATTGAGCCGGACGAACCGATTATTCCCGATCCGGTAGACCCTGTTATTCCCGATCCGGTAGACCCTGATCCAGTAGACCCGGTTATCCCTGACCCTGTTATTCCCGATCCGGTGGACCCTGATCCAGTAGACCCTGAGCCAGTAGACCCGGTCATCCCTGATCCGGTCATTCCTGACATAGGGCAATCTGACACACCGCCGATAACAGAACATCAGTTCCGTCCGGAAGTGGGCAGCTATCTTGCCAACAACTATGCGGCAAATACGCTGTTCATGACGCGTCTCCATGACCGTCTGGGTGAAACCCAGTACACCGACATGCTGACGGGTAAGAAGAAGGTCACCAGCCTGTGGATGCGTAACGTCGGCGCCCATACTCGCTTCAACGATGGCAGCGGGCAGCTAAAAACCCGCATCAACAGCTATGTGTTACAAGTGGGAGGCGATCTGGCACAGTGGAGCACTGACGGTCTTGACCGTTGGCATATTGGTGCAATGGCAGGTTATGCCAACAGCCAGAACCGCACGCAGTCGTCCGTGAGTGACTATCATTCCCGTGGTCAAGTCACCGGTTACAGCGTCGGCCTTTACGGCACCTGGTATGCTAACAATATCGATCGGTCTGGGGCTTATGTGGATACCTGGATGCTGTACAACTGGTTTGATAACAAGGTCATGGGTCAGGATCAGGCCGCTGAGAAATATAAATCCAAAGGAATTACCGCCTCGGTTGAAGCCGGTTACAGCTTCAGGTTAGGTGAAAGCGCGCATCAAAGCTACTGGTTGCAGCCCAAAGCGCAGGTGGTATGGATGGGCGTGCAGGCTGACGACCATCGCGAAGCCAATGGTACCCTCGTCAAGGATGATACCGCCGGTAATCTGCTAACCCGCATGGGCGTAAAAGCCTATATTAACGGCCACAATGCTATTGATAACGATAAATCTCGAGAGTTCCAGCCGTTCGTGGAGGCGAACTGGATCCATAATACGCAGCCTGCCAGCGTGAAGATGGACGATGTCAGCAGCGATATGCGTGGTACGAAAAATATTGGTGAACTGAAAGTGGGTATTGAAGGGCAAATTACCCCGCGCCTGAACGTATGGGGTAACGTGGCGCAACAGGTAGGTGACCAGGGCTATAGTAATACCCAAGGCTTACTGGGGGTTAAATACAGTTTCTGACTCCGGTAACAACAGAGCCGCTGATCTTCAGCGGCTTTTACCCGGAAGCGCTTTCATTTGGCTGATACGTTCCATGAACGGCTCCCAAAACCGCTTAATGTGTACAGAAAAATATCGGGCGTTTCCCGATGGTGAACATAAAGCCACGATGGCCCTGAGTCAGGATGGTGTAACTGATACTTTTCCCTGGATAGACATAAAAATCGGGTAAAACCGTCTCGATAACCGCATCGGACAGTGTTTCGTCACGCGTGACTTTGTTGATATCCGTCGATATAAAATGGGTGCTGTCTTTATTTTCACTCCATACATAGGAAACATCACGGCGGATCACGCCGCTCATTTTATTATCGACGTAATACGTTCCGCTGATGGAAACCACCCCAGTGCGTTTTTTCAGCGAATACATAAAGTCCAGCGTCAGGTTAGCCTGAGTGTTGTTATAAAACACAATCACAGGCGCCGTACATTTCTCTGGATCCCGGTTCTTTTCCGTATATAAATGAACAAGATGCCCAAGCCCTACTCCCAGAAACAGTAGCGTCAGGCAGGCTAACATCAGTGCCTTTTTACCCATGTGTCACCCCGCGGAAAAAAAGCGTCACGCAGCCTGTATCACCGCGCGTTTTATAAGGTTGCTGACAAATCAATGCCGTAACCGCTGGGGTGCGACTGCTGGAAGGAAAATAGACCCATGGGTATTTCTGACAATCCATACCGGTTTTTAGAATCATTGACTTATAGCTTGCAAAGCGGCTACCGCTTTCGATATCTTCATTCCGCGAGAAAAAATGACAGCCCTGAGTTGTTTCAACCAGCGTGTAGCGATCATAAAAATCCTTATCAGGAACGGTTTGCCAGCTTATAGTGCCAAGCAAAATACCGACAGCAAATGTCCCGGTCATCCAAAGTACAGGTACATAATGTTTAAACCAACGCCCTGACATACGCGGCGGCGTCTCACCCTTTTTTTCTATTGTCTGAGCGAAGTCTTTGCGGATGGTCATGAGGCTCACACCAGGCTCAATCTGAAAGCCTCTACGCGGAACCGTGATTATCAGCGTATCTTCATTTTCGCCAACGGTACGTAATCCGCGGCGAATAATGGAGATATTCTGATAAAGCGTATTTGCCGACACCACCATGCCGTCTTCTTCCCACACTTTTTGAAAGAATGTTTGTTGTGAGACGACGGAGGGGGCGTTTTCCAGCAGAAGGCGCAAGCAGCGGCTGGCGGGCGTTGTCAGAATAATGTTGAGATCTGGCCTCGATAATGACGCCAGGCGATTCATTTCTGGATTAAATTCAATATTATCGTTAATTATCCATAACATCGCATTGTTACCATGCCAAAACATAACGTAGTTGGAGAGGGTTAATAGACACCACTGAGTATAGTCTGATGCTGTGGCTGCGTAGCAGGACATGGATTGTCCCCTGCACATACCGATCATATAGAAGAGCGAGAGGCATAAGACATTAGCAGGTAAGCGTAGACACCGCTTTTCTCATTATAGCAGACTCAGGGGTGAAAGTACGTTTATACCCTTCATACTTCAAGTCGCTTATGTGTTGGCTACGCTCACTCACCCCAGTCACATAGTTATCTATGCTCCTGGGGACTCACTCCCTTGCCGCCTTTAAGCAACTCGAATTATTTTGGGTATAGTTTTCTTGTTCGTTAAGTCTCCTGTTTTGTATTGAGGTGAGAATATCACCTTTAATCAGGTAGCCAAATTTACTGTGCCACTACGCTTTAATATCTCATAGATAAATCATGAGAAAATATATCCTGACAATCTATATCCTATGAAAGACAGGGTTTTATTGAATGTGTTCTTTATAATAGCTTGTAATATCCAAAAAAGCAGCACTCGTTATGTAGGGATAGTTTCCAATTTATTAAGAGTTACAGTAGCCATACTTAATAAAAGCACGCTTCCCACTTAATATTTAAGCTGTGCTTTATGTTATTTAAATATAAATAAGTTAACTCTTAATTGAACTATTTCAAACTTATACTAAATAATTTTAAAACTATCCATCAGAAACAATTTGTAGGGGCATAGTTTGTTTTTTCAATCAATAATCCTCTCTGACATGTAAAATAGAAACATTTATTCATAATATGAATATTGTTGTGATAACAGATTCGCGTGAAAGTAAATCGACTGAAGGAGATGCCGATGAATATTCCTTCAGAAAGAACTCAACAGGGTAATCCAGGATCGGCAACGGATTACTGTCATCAGCTTAAAAACGGAAATCGCCCCGGCGATTAATGACTTTAACACTGATAGTGATTATCAGTGAAAGGCAACAACAAGGAATGAATTATGTCTACACCCGCGAATTTTAACGGTCAACGCCCTGCCATTGATGCTAACGACGCAGTAATGCTGCTGATTGACCACCAAAGTGGCCTGTTTCAGACCGTCGGCGACATGCCGATGCCGGAATTACGCGCGCGCGCCGCGGCGCTGGCTAAGATCGCTACCTTATGCAATATGCCGGTCATTACTACCGCATCCGTACCACAGGGACCGAATGGTCCGCTGATTCCGGAAATCCATGCGAATGCGCCCCACGCGCAATATGTCGCGCGTAAAGGGGAAATTAATGCCTGGGATAATGCCGATTTTGTACAAGCGGTAAAAGCGACAGGCCGTAAAACGCTGATCATCGCCGGTACTATTACCAGTGTCTGCATGGCTTTTCCAGCCATCAGCGCCGTCGCGGAAGGGTACAAGGTATTTGCGGTAATTGATGCCTCCGGTACGTACAGTAAAATGGCGCAGGAAATTACGATGGCCCGCGTGGTGCAGGCGGGCGTAGTACCAATGGATACCGCGGCGGTAGCCTCTGAGCTGCAACGTACCTGGAATCGGGATGATGCCGCAGAATGGGCGGATGTATATACCAAAATATTCCCGGCCTATCAGCTACTGATTGAAAGTTATACCAAAGCGCAGGAAGTAGTAAAAAATAATGAACTGCTGGATTCTCAGCGCGCATAAATAACGTCCTGAAGAGGCTAAATAGCCCTATTTAATGGGGCTATTTTACTTGCCATTTTGGTCCTGGGCAGTGCTCGCCAAAACGCGTTAGCGTTTTGAACGCCGCTTGCGGCGGCCCGAAGGGCGAGCGTAGCGAGTCAAACCTCACGTACTACGTGTACGCTCCGGTTTTTGCGCGCTGTCCGTGTCCAAACTGGCTGCGCCAATAACGCCTGGTGGGATAGGCTCTTAATCAAATACGCCATTAATAATCGCCGTGACCACCGCGGTACTGAGCGCGATCAGCACCAGATTATCCCCAACGATTTTCCACTCATAGCCCGGATAATAAGGTAATTGTCCCAGCATAGACGCCGGCACCGTTTTTTTAGCGATTCCCGGCGGCAGCGGTTTTCCTCTCGCCAGATTTTTCGCAATCCCCGGAGGTAAAGACTGATAACCCGTCAGCCCTAAATTCACTGCCAGTTGCCTGGCGACAGCATAGCTAATGTCCGACTCGACGTGATCCGGTTTACCGCCATTTTTACGGTGTTCCGTTTTTTGCCCGGCATTTCCTTTATGGCCGTTACCGTTATTACCCTGATTAGCCGCGTTATTACCATGTCCGCCGCCATTGCCATTTCCCGGATTCGCCAGCACAGGCGTAGCGCTCAGGGAAAACGTAATCAACGTCGCCAGGACGGCGGTTAAACCACGACGATTATTCATGATATTGCCCTTCTGATGTGGGATACCATGAAAATAGCGCCCCGCCATAAAAAGAACAACTACATCGATTCTTATTTTAAGCGGGGCTCGCCAACAGCAGCTTATCGTATCCAGATAGTCAGTAAAATCAGGATGATTGCTATCAGGACAACCTGATAAAAAATTTTGTCCAACCCTCTTTTTTGCATGGCGTCACCTCGTTAGAAAACGATTTGCCAGAGGGCTAAACACAACACCAACAGGCTAATCAGTAAAAATATCAGCGCGATGATTTTATCGGGTGAGCGATTCATCTGGGCGATCCTCAAACATCATTAAAACCACTGGCCAAAGCGTTTGATATAAAAGCGCTTCATGCCTTGCGCCACCAGACAGTAGCTCAATAATGTCGCCACCAACCACGGGAAGTAGCTCAGCGGCAGCGGCTCCAGTCCAACCATCGCACCCAAAGGTGAGAATGGAATATAAATGCCTATCGCCATAATCAAGCCGGTCGTCAATAATACCGGCAACGTCGCCCGACTTTGGATAAACGGTATTTTCTGCGTCCTTAGCATATGCACGACCAGTGTCTGCGAGAGCAGACCCTCAATAAACCAGCCGGACTGAAAGAGCGCCTGCGCCTCTACGTTATTAGCCGCAAAGACGTACCACATCAACGCAAAGGTTGTGATATCGAAAATAGAAGACGTTGGGCCAATCCATAGCATAAAACGACCAATATTTTTCGCGTCCCATTTCCGCGGCTTACGCAGGAACTCTTTATCCATTTTGTCCCACGGCAACGACAACTGCGAAATATCGTACATCAAATTCTGGATCAACAGATGAATCGCCAGCATCGGCAGAAACGGAATAAACGCGCTGGCTACCAGTACCGAAAAAACATTGCCGAAATTAGAGCTGGCGGTCATATTCAGGTATTTAATGATATTACCAAAGGTTTCCCGCCCTTTGATGACGCCTTCCTCAAGCACCATGAGATCTTTTTCCAGCAGAATAATATCTGATGACTCTTTAGCAATATCGGCGGCGCTATCGACGGAAATCCCCACATCCGCATCACGAAGCGCGGGCGCGTCGTTGATCCCATCCCCAAGAAAACCAACGGTATGACCATTTTTCTGTAGCGCTTGCAAAATACGCGTTTTTTGTAACGGCGTCAGCCGGGCGAATACTGCGCGTTTCTCCACTTCAGACCCCAGTTCGGCATCTGACATCGCCTCAACCTGGGTTCCGGTCAGGATATCGTGCGTATCAATACCCACTTCCAGACAGATACGCGCCGTCACGACCGGATTATCGCCGGTGAGGACTTTGACCGCCACGCCGTTATCCCGTAACGCGGCAATCGCTTTTCCGGCGCTCTCTTTCGGCGGGTCGAGAAAAGTGAGCATCCCTTCTATGGTAAGTTCGGTCTCGTCCTCCACACTTAATGTCGGATTGTTCCCGGAACCATCCAGCTTACGTGTCGCTATCAGCAATACACGGAATCCCTGCGCATTGTAATCTTCGGTTTTCGCCAGCAGCAGCTCGCGGCGTGTTTCCGTCAGCGCCACCACACGATCGCCTTCGCGAAGATGGGTGGCTACCAACATCATCTCTTCAACAGCGCCTTTGCAGATCAGGCATCTGTCTCCATGCTGCGTATCCTCCACCAGGACCGATACCCGGCGACGTACAAAGTCGAATGGCAGTTCATCGCGTTTAACGAAGCGCGCTTTTGTCGATGGTGCGATGCGACCCTCGCCAAAACGCAGTATGGCGCGATCCATCACATTCCGGGCGCCGCTCTGGCTGCTACTATTCAGCCAGGCCAGCATCAATACCCGGCTGCTTTTTACACCGCTCACATCCAGATGATGCTCCAGAAAAATATTGTCCTGGGTTAAGGTGCCGGTTTTATCTGTACACAACACATCCATCGCGCCGAAGTTTTGAATAGCGTTCAGGCGCTTGACGATCACTTTGCGCCGCGACATCGCAATCGCGCCTTTTGCCAGGTTGGAACTGACAATCATGGGCAACATTTCCGGCGTCAACCCCACCGCAACCGCCAGCGCGAACAGCGAAGCCTCTACCCAGTCTCCCTTACTGAAACCATTGATTAGCAGGACAACCGGCACCATGATCAGCATAAAGCGTATCAACAGCCAGCTCACGCTGTTGACTCCGCGATCGAAAGCCGTCTGGGTACGCGTACCCACAATGGATTTCGCCAGCGAGCCGAACCAGGTACGGCTTCCCGTCGCAACCACGACCGCTTGCGCTCTGCCGCTGGTTACATTGGTTCCCATCAGACAGATATTGCCCAAATCTAGCAGGCTTTTATCTTTGTCAGGCAATTGCTCGCTGTCTTTACCTGCCACATCAGCCATAACATCGTATTTTTCTACGGGTAATGATTCACCACTAAGAATTGACTGACTGATAAAGAGATCGCGCGACGCCAGCAGTCGGACGTCGGCGGGCACCAGATCGCCTGCGGCCAGAAAAACCACATCGCCCGGCACCAGCTCTTCAATGGGAATCTCTTCCTGCACCGCGCCTATATTGCCCGGTCCACGACGCAACACCGTGGCGGTGGTGCGCACCATCTTTTTCAGCGCCTGTGCTGCTCTGTTAGTGCGAAACTCCTGCCAGAAACGCAATAACCCGCTCAAACTGACCATCGTCAGAATAATCAGCACGCCGGTGAGATCGGTCTCTTCGCCACGGCGTAACGGGAGCCAGTAATCCGTGATGAAACTGACCCCTGCCAGTGCCATCAGAACGTAAATAAACGGGTTATTGAATGCCTGCAGAAGCTGAACCAGCACCGGAGGAACTTGCTCATGCGCCACTTCATTGCGCCCATACACTTTCAACCGTTCGCTGGCCTCTTCTATCGTGAGGCCCTGACGATGGCTGTTCAGCCGCGCCAGTGTCTCCTCCGGGCTATGAAAAGCTTCCGCTTCGATCGGAAATACTTTTTTATGCTGCTTATCATTTTCTGACGCCGGGCGATTGAGTTTCCGGTTTTCAATGTTCATGTCAGTCATGATGAATCCCCAAAATTAAGGTGTAGTGTTTCCTGCATATCACGCCCGGGGAATAGTAAACTCACGATTTCAAGGTGAATGCCCCGGGAGAATTATCTATGCATAAAAAAGAGTTATTGCTTACTCTCTATTTGAGTGAGTTTTATTTTATCGGCTCGGGAATATCCATCATTCCCTCCTTATACGCCTGGCGTAATGTTGCAATTGAATAAAAAACTATTATTGACTATCAATGCTCCAGTGAATTGCGGTGATATTATCGTTATCACCTATTCTGGATATAATCAGTTCTCGCGTTTTACGATAATCAGCATGACCCACGAGCTCGGCACGAATTTCTTTATAACCCTGTTCCTGAGCGGGGACCGAACCTAACCCTTGTAAACAGATCGCGGCCTCTTTTACGATATTCAGTAACCACTGACGAACCGCGCTTTCATCTTCTTTATTACAGGTTACTTTCAGGATATAACGTTTTTCTCCCTCGGCGGATACCGGGAGTTGATTTATACGCTGCGCCGCTTCACGCAGTAAAATATTGGCACAAAGAATAATGATCGTCGCCGCCAGCGCATTTTTGAACTGCCCTAAGCCGCATAACACGCCGATGCCCGCCGAACACCATAGCGTTGCCGCAGTGTTCAGTCCGCGCACATTCATCCCTTCGCGCATGATGACACCCGCCCCCAGAAAGCCAATACCAGAGACAATCTGCGCCGCAATTCTCCCGGGGCTGTCTGGCGATGTCGTCATGGAGCTCAGAATAAAAACGGCGGCGCCTGTCGCCACCAGCGCATTAGTGCGTAATCCCGCCATACGTTGACGCCATTGTCTTTCCGCGCCAATCAGCGCGCCCAACAGCATAGCGGCCAGTAAATTCAAAATATAAGGAAACATTAACATACGTTCCTCCATTTTTTCTGGAAGAATAAGTACGTGCTATATTTAGCACACGACAAATTTCTGCCCTGAGGCAATTAGCGTCGTGTTAACGGCGGAGGAAATAAAGCGTGTTTAAACATGAACATGACGATTACCTCGCGACAATGCGCGTGTTGTAATATTACTGGGATGACAATCGTCACAAAGGGAGATTGCTGCCCACCGGTTCGGCAAGCAGCGCAGGAATAGCGTGCGTTAACTTGCCAGATGATTTACGTAAAAGTGACTGTCCAACATATTACTCCTGCATGAATTTGCGCTTATTATAGCCAACCAATATGTTCTGTAAAGTGCAAAGGCGGGGATAGTGACGATTTGTTTAAGTTTGTTTGACATTTGCCTATGACAAAAAAATGACAATATTATGTCAATAACAGGCTCGCCTGAAATCATTAAACAATAAATTCCTGCTTAATACCAAGGATAGCTCTGTTATGATGCCTGCACGTAAAAAAATAAAACAACATGACGAGGAAAAAATGGGTTCCACCAGAAAAGGGATGCTAAACGTCCTGATTGCCGCCGTATTGTGGGGGAGTTCAGGTGTTTGCGCGCAGTACATCATGGAGCAAAGCCGTATGTCGTCACAGTTCCTGACGATGATACGTTTGTTATTCGCCGGGCTGATACTGGTGACCTTCTCCTTTATGCACGGCGATAAGATATTTTCGATTCTTAAAAACCGCAAAGATGCACTGAGTCTGCTGATTTTCTCCGTGGTGGGCGCGCTCACCGTTCAGCTAACCTTCCTGCTCACGATTGAAAAATCCAATGCCGCCACCGCGACAGTGCTGCAATTTTTATCGCCGACCATTATTGTGGCGTGGTTTGCATTAGCGCGAAGAACACGACCAGGCATTCTGGTCTTAACCGCCATTCTTACATCGCTTATCGGCACCTTTTTACTGGTCACTCACGGCAATCCAACATCGCTGTCGATCTCTTCAGGCGCGCTGTTCTGGGGTATCGCCTCCGCATTTGCCGCCGCCTTTTATACGACCTGGCCTTCCAGGCTAATCGCCCAATACGGCACACTGCCAGTGGTCGGCTGGAGTATGTCCTTTGGCGGCCTTATTCTGCTGCCCTTCTACGCTAAAGAAGGAACGCACTTTGCGGTGAGCGGCAGTCTGATTCTGGCCTTTTTCTACCTTGTGGTGATCGGTACGTCGCTGACGTTCAGCCTGTATTTGAAAGGCGCGCAACTGATTGGTGGCCCCAAGGCCAGCATTTTAAGCTGCGCGGAACCGTTAAGCAGCGCCCTGCTGTCGCTGCTGCTGTTGGGGATTAGTTTTACCTTGCCGGACTGGCTGGGCACGCTGCTCATTCTCTCGTCAGTGATTCTGATCTCCCTCGATTCCCGTCGACGCGCGCGGGCCGCTTAACGCCGTTGATAATCACGATGACCGGGCGGAAGAGGGAAAAGTTTAATGGCGCTTTGCCTTAATCTCTTCGTCAGAAAGCCCGGTAATCATCAGCACCATCTCTCGCTCGATCCCCTGTTCCAGCATCGTATGCGCAATACGCAAGGCTTCCTCCTGCTTACCTTGATGTATACCTTGCTGTATGCCTTGTTGCACGCCTTCACGCTTACCTTTTCTGCGCCCCGATTCACGTATTCTGTCTACGATCGTCATTAATCTCTCCTTGTGTTGGGGAACACGACGCGCCACCTCGCGGATAAACTTGCCAAAACGAGGCGTGCTGCCATGCTGTATTAGCAAATAATTAAACAGCGCTTTTAGCTGACTGTCATTAGCGTTTCCCGTAATCAGAAGTACCGCTAAGCGCTCGACCAATCCCATCAGGTCGCGCTGACGTATATGCTTTTGTACCAGCTCCAGCATCGCGATACGTCGATGCTGCATAATCTCGTTATCCGGCACCACCGTAATGTCTACCAGTGGAAATGCCGTCGCATAAAGCTGACGCGCCAGTGCAGGATCGTCAAACTCATCCAGCCAGCACAGCGAAAAGGGATACGGGCTTTTCGCGCCATGGTAAAACAGCATGGGAATCACCAGCGGTAACGTTTTATGGCCAGCATCCAGATGGCGCTGCATCGCGGCAGTCGCGTAACGCATTAACCGGAACGCCATATGCGCGTCCGGCGTACTCTGATGCTCTATAACGACATAGATATAACCGTCGCCTTCACACGTTTTTAGCGACCAAAGGACATCGGAATAAAACGCGCGTAAATTTTTCTCGATAAAACTGTCCGGCGCCAGTTTTAACGTCGTCAGATCGCAACGTATTCTTAGCGAATGGGGAAGATGAATATTGAGAAAATCCCGCGCGGTATCCGGATGGCGTAAAAACGTTTTGAATACCGCATCATGAGGCGTGGACGTGGGGCTTTTTTTCATGGCGATCCGTCACCTGAGGAATAAGATGACGCCACTGTACTCGCCAAAAATACAGACAGCATTCAGGAAAATTTAACCCTGCGAGGAGGCTCGAAAGGGAATCGCTGACGGCTGCAATACGTACATTTTTGCCCAGCCTGCTACGCATTATCGCCCGATAGCGTAACGCTAACCGGGCCTACAAATACACGTCATCTGTAGGCCAGGTAAACGTCGCGCTCTTCGGCGATAAATCTCACACCAGCGCTTTGACTATCTCCATCAACCGAATGATGTCTTCGGGGCGCGTATTGCCGGTTTGCGGATCGATAATCGAGCTGTAAACATGCGGCATGACGCGCGGCACGCCTGCTTCCAGGCAGGTTTGCAGGATAATACCGAAATTATCCAGTGAGATACCGCCGGTCGGCTCGATAAGCGTCATGCCGTGGCGGGCGGCGGTTGTCGCCAGCGCATAGAGTTCCGGTAACGACTTTTCGCCGCCCATCGGGAAAAACTTCGCCGCATGTGCGCCCATATCCTGCATCATGCGTACCGCCGCTTCACAGGAAACGCGGGCTGGCGTTCCCTGGCTGCTGCTGACGCCGGTAGAAATCACCACCTCGCCAGGCGTTCCCGTCGGGCTGACCAGGGCGTTAATATGTGTTTGCTCGCCGCCTGTCGCCGCCAGTGCGCCCGCTGCGAAGCCGCTGCCGGTAAAGGTCTGATTGACATGGGCCGGGTGAGTATGGGCGGCAATCATCGCCGCTTTGTAGTACTGCGCCGGGTCGCCTGCGCCCAGACCCACTGAGATAGACGGCACCTCCGCCATCCAGCGTTTCACCTCCGGCACGCCCTCTTCTACCGTAGCGAACTGCGCGGAAAGTACGCCAATGACCGCATGGCCTTCGGCGGCTTCATAGATAGCCTTCGCGTTGGCGATATCCTTTGCCAGCACGTTAATCGCTACCCGCTGACGATAAAAATTAATCTGCTGCATGTTCTGCAATCTCCCTGAGTCGCGCCACAATCAATGCCATTTCCCCTTCAGCTACCGTGCGTGGATCGAGGCTAAAAACCCCCTGATGAAGCTGATATTTGCGGGCGTAAATCGCTATCTCGCCGCCGCGCAACTGCGCTTCGACGTCCTGCGCGTTCAGCCCCAATTCTGACGCGTTCACCCGCACACGAATACGCCAGATTGCACGCCCGGCCTCATCCTGTTCGATATCGGCATAAAGCCCATGGATGGCGGAAATCGCTTCCGCGACCGGTTGTAACTGTGCGGCGGTCACGGTCATCTGGCCCTGGTGGTAATTCTCCAGCGCATACACCAGCCCAACCATGTTTTCCTTGCCGATTTTCATCGCTCTGGCAATCCCCTGGTGCTGCGCTTTGCAGGCGGCAATCCACGTTTTCTTACCAGTGATAAAGCCGGAGGTTGGCGCATTAAAGGCTTTCGCGCCGCTATAGATAACCATATCCGCGCCGCTCGCCACCCAGCCGCGCAAATCCTCTTCCGCCGCGGCATCGACAATCAACGGCAGGTGGTTGGCCTGCGCCACCTGTACAAAATCGTCAATGCTCAACATGCCTTTCTGTACGCAATGGTGTGATTTCACATACAGTAGCGCGGCGGTCTTTTCGTTAATGGCGCTTTCCAGTTGCCAGCGGGCCGCCAGATTGCTCGACCCCACTTCCACTATGCGCCCGCCGCCAAGACGAATGGCGCTGGTGACTGGCGCGCCGTAGTCCACATTATGCCCGCGCAGCATCACTACCTCATTGGCCATACCGGTACTGTCCGGCATCAGGGCGACGCGCGCCCGATCGCCGTGGGTGATAGCGGCAGCGACGGCAATGGCAATACCCGCCGAGGCGCACGAGGTGATATAGCTATCTTCAGCACCCGTATAGCGCGATACCAGTTCGCCGGTTTTTTCCACCAGCGCGTCAATCTCGACGAAAGCGGAAGCCGCGCGCGCGGTGGCCTGCATGACCTCCGGCGCGACGCTTGAGACGCCCAGAATGGTCATTTTGCCGCAGGCGTTAATGACCTTTTTCAACCCCAGTTGTTGATAGATATTCGGCGTCATGATTTACAGCACTCCCAACAACGAACAGACTATGCTCAGTGCGACAATCGACAGCAAAATGGTGGTGTAGCGCGGCCCTTTTTTTACCAGATAGAAGTAGATGGCGAATACCGCCGCCAGTGGCAGTAAGCCCGGCGCGATAGAGTCGAGGATCTGCTGAACCACCACTTCAGATCCTTTCAAGGCGCTAATTTTTAACGGCGTGGTGATTTTGACGTAGCTGGCGGAGAGCGCGCCCATCATGATCAAACCCAGCACGTTGGCCCCGTAGATCAGTTCTTTGATTCGCCCCCCTTGCAGCAGGCCGATAATCGAATCACGCCCCAGCGTATATCCCTTGTGAACCATACCGTAGCTGATCGCCAGGGTGATTGCCGGGTAGAGAATCAGCGGGATAATACCGCCCATCGCGCTGCCATTTGCTGCGAACGGAATAAAGATCGCTATCAACAGCGGCATCACCGCCGCCCAGATAATCGAGTCGCCCATCCCGGCAAGCGGCCCCATCAGGCCCGTTTTAATGCCGGTGATAGACGAGTCGTTAATCGGCTCGCCGCGCGTTTTTTGTTCTTCCATTGCAATAGAGATGCCCTGAATCACCGCGCCGAAGGTCTGCTCGGAGTTAAAGAAGTTAAGGTGGCGTTTTAGCGCTTCTACCTGCTCCTCTTTTTGCGGGTAGAGTTTTTTGATGATCGGCGTCATCGAGGCGCAGAAAATCAGGCTTTGTAAGCGCTCATAGGAGCTGGAAACCTCGGCACCCAGCCAGTAGATAAACCAGGCTTTGGTGATATCTGCTTTGGTCAGCGCCCCGCTTTCCCGCGCGCGCTCAACCAGTTCATGTTGCATTACGTCACTGCTCATCATGCTGCTCCTTCATTTTTCGCCAGGCCTTTAATCAGGAAGGCGACACAGGTGCCGAAGATGGCCATCGCCATGATGTCGACCTTGAGGTACAACACCGCGAAGAACCCGCCGATAAACCACGGCAGCAGGCTCTTTTTACCGATCACCATAATGGTGATGGCAAAGCCCAGCGCCGGCAGAATGCCGCCCATGATTTCAAAGGAGTGGGTTAACCAGTGCGGCATCAGTTTAAGGAAACTTTCCACCACATCCTGGCCAAAGTAGTTAGCGGCAAAGACCACCGGGAAGCGCAGCACCAGCCCCAGCAATGCCGGGTAAAGAAAGGCGCAACGCATGATGCCCGCCATGTTTGCCGTTTCCGCGTGTTTATCCGCCATATGCACCCAGGCGGCGTTCAGCGTGCGCCTCAGCTGATCGAGAAACACGCCAATCACGCCAAACGGGATTGCCAGCGCGATCGCCAGGTTTGGGTCCATACCGGCCTTCACCGCGATAGGAATGGAGATACAGGCCGCCAGCGCCGGGTCCGACGGCACGTTGCCGCCCGGCGTTGAGGTCACGCCCAAATAAACGAGCTGCATCCCTGCGCCGATGATCATCGCAGTCTGCATATTGCCAAGCAAAAGCCCGACAAATACCGCGATCACCACCGGTTGTAACAGCATCGCGGAGAAGGTGTAGCCGAGGCGTAAACGGGCAAACCAGTAATACAACCCCATCAGGCTTGCAAAGAGTAAGGTATCCATAGTGTTATCCTATACACTTCATCCTTCAGGCTGCCTCTTTGTTGGCTGCCTTCGCTCACCCCAGTCACTTACTTTAGTAAGCTCCAGGGGATTCACTCAGTTGCCGCCTCGATGCATCCAGAATGATTTTGTGTCTATTAAAGGGTTAGAATTTTTTCAGGATATCGTCGAGCGGCTGCGGCTTATCTTCCGGGATGGTCTGGAAAAATACCTGAACGCCACGGTTTTTCAGGTCGTTAAGAATGCCAACGTCTTTTTCATCCAGCGTAATATTCTGAAAAACCGCCTTGCGGTTTGGCCCGCCGCCGAGACCGCCAACCTGAATGCGGGTGACGTCAAAGCCCAGTTGTATGGCGTCCTGCACCGCCGCCAGTGACGGAAAAAGCACCAGCACGTTACCGTCGCCAAGCTGATTTTCTTTCCATGCAGCGGCAAAACTCTGGTTGCCGAAGCAATCCACTTTGATATTTGGCGGCGCGGCCATCAGGTAGATATTTTTCATAAACGGATCGGCATCCAGTTCATCACTCACAACGGCTATCCGGTTCGCCTGAGATTGTCCGACCCACTTCGTGACAACCTGCCCATGAATGAGACGGCTGTCGATGCGGCATAAAACGATATTGGCCATGATGTTTTCCTTAGAGTGATTGTTGTAGCTGACGTACATGGGCGACCACATCCAGGCAGCTACTGCGCCCGGCCTCAACTAACTCATCCACGCAGGCGGTTAGCATCCCTTGTTCGCGCCTGTCCAGCGCCTCCAGCAGTAGCGACGCATTCAGTCCGGCAATCACCGCCACCGGATAATCGGCGCTTAGCCGCGCCGCGACGTTGGACGTCGTGCCGCCGACAAAATCCGTCAGGATCAGCGAGCCTTCCGGCAGCGTTTTCACCACGGCCTCGACGCGTTGATAAAACTCGCCCAGCGTATCGACAGGCATTAGCGCGATTTCCGTCACGCCTTTAATTTCGCCCGTGACCATACGCAGGCTGTTGCAAAGCGGTTGTCCCCAGCCGCCATGCGTCAGCAGCAGGATGTGGGGCAACGGTTGTGTGGTAGTCAAAATGGCCTCCTGGCGCAATTACATGAGAACACCGGCATATATTGCCCGGTGGTACTGCGCTTACCGGGCCTACAGGACACTCCCGGTAGGCCGAATAAGGCGTTTACGCCGCTATCCGACATAACGCATCATCAGAAGAGCAAAGGTTGTGCCAGAATTTGTGTCACGCGAGGAAGAAGAAAGGTCTGGCGAGGCGCGAAGCCCCGCCAGTAAAAGGATTAGCTATAGAGCAGTTCGTAGATATAAAAATATTCCGCATCCGATAAACGGATGGCGTAGGCGTCTTCGATCGGCAGAAAAGCGGATTTGATGACACTAAACGCGCGCGCGTCCAGATTCGGCTGACTTTCCAGCGCCATCTGTAACGGTTTTCGGTTAATCACAATACGCTCTACCATACAGCAGCAGTGGATCAGGAAGCGCAGTGTCACCTGGCGGCTTGGTTTCAGGGAAAGCGAAGACGTCAGATGGTTAAAAACGCCCTCCATCTCTTTCAGAATACGCTGCGGGTTAAGCACGGAAATATGGTTGATGATGCTCTCCATCGTTAGCGCGCTGATAAAGCGCATGGCGCTGCGCTCCATCTCCAGACGGCGTTCAGCGTTGGACAGATCGGGCGTTAACAGGCTCAACACCAGTTCCGGCCCTTGTTCGGAAAAAAGCTCTTCCAGCGAAATAAACGGAATATCCGGCAGCCCCGGCTGGAAAGTGCCGACAATCCCCGCCAGCCGCTCGCTGGCATTCAATGCCTGCTGAACGCGCTCCAGACTACGTACCTCGTTATAATCAAGGATCACCATCCTGGTATCTTGCGACATCAGTTCGCCAAAGCTCTCCTCCAGCACCTTTTTGATTTTTTCCGCCGTTCCCATGCCGGTAATACAGGAGATGACCAGCACTTTGCCGCCGTTCTCCTGCTGCGGCGTACAAAGCTGGCAGGGGATGTTTTTACTCTGCAGGAGCGCCGTCAACTGTGGTAAGTCGCTGGTTTCATAGCTTAAATCCAGCCCGACTTCCAGTAGACTGGTCAGCGTGATATTCGGCATGAGCAAAACATCTATCTGGAATAATTTACTGATGGTGCTGCCGAAATGGATTAATGAACCGATGTCCACCAACAGGATAAGCCGCCGATATTGGCGGGTTTGAATCATTTGGGTCAGCGTTTCCAGCGTGTCATGTACCGACTGCTCAAACGGCATGTCGATGGCGCTGAACAGCTCGCGCTCCAGCACACGGTTGACATATTGCGCCTGACTGGTGGCGGTGGTCGCGCCGTGGGCGATCAAAATGACCCCGCAGTCGGGGCTGGCATCGATGCGCTGACGATAATGGCGGCACTCTTTCAGGAACAGGCATAGCCAGACCACTTCCGTCGCCGGACACTGAATATGCAGCAGTTCGTTGATTTTCCGACACAACAGTGCGGCGTTGTCATATTCGTCTTTGCAGCGATCCAGGATCAAACTTGAAGAGTAAAGCTGCGGGATCAGGCCGCGCTGCACGTAGCCTATCAGCGCCAGGAAGTGTTTACGCAGTGGGTTAACCAGATTTTCCGGCAGCGAAAAGCCCAACACCTGCTCTACGCAGCCAATCAGCAGCGTCACGCGCTCTTCAATCTGGTCGCCATAGCGCGGCGGATGCGCCACGCTGTCGCGGCTGTAGAGACCGTATTCAAAAATCGAGCTGAGTTTATTTTTCAGGATCGCCAGCGTCTCCGCCGGGGGGACGTTACTGTTGCGCAAATTAACATATTCGCGCGTCAGGAAGCTGTAAAAGAGGTCGCTCTCTTCAATTTCCGCCCCGGTCGCCAGCGACGTCTTCAATGCGGGCAGCGTGCGCGCGTCTATATTTAGCCGCGCTTTACCGTCAAACAGAGTACCCACCAATAGACGCTGTTCCGGCGTCGGGTTAACCGACATCTCCGCCAGCCGCTTATCCAGCTGTAGCGTGTCGTTATGCTCGGTCATTCCCGATGCCCACGCCTGAGCGCAAAGAAACTGAATATCGCTTTTTAGCTGACCGATATTGCCTTCCAGGGGTTTATTCAGCAACCAGAGCAACAACGGTTTATCAATGCTGACCGTGCGTTCTATTTTGCGGCTTTCCCGCTGTAAGAACCCCACGATCAGTTCGATCTGTTCTTCAACGGAGCGCTGGCGAATGCCCGGCAAATCAATGCATACCTGAATACGCCGCTGGAAAGTACGTAACAGCGCCGACCCGACCGGCTCGGTAGTGGCGCAAATCAGGCGTACCGAAATTGATCGCGGCTGGCTACTCACGCCGAGCGGACGGTACTCGCCTTTATCCAGAATAGAGAACAGCTTTTCCTGCCCTTCATAAGACAGACGGTGCACCTCGTCCAACAGCAGATAACCACCGTCCGCCTGCTCCACGAGGCCTGTTTTATGTTCATTCGCGCCGGTAAACGCCCCCTGCCGATGACCAAACAGATGCGAGGAGAGCAGTTCCGGGTTATGGGCGTATTCCGCGCAGTTAAAGTAGACCAGCGGCGGGATAGCGCCGCTCGCCTGTTCACAGGCGAAACGGTGCATCAGTTCCGCAAAAAAGGTTTTACCGACGCCGGACGGCCCGGTAAGCAGAACATGTAAACCGTGCGGATAGAGCACCGCCGCACGGCCTTTTTCTACCGCATCGCGCAGGCTGCGATCGTAACCAATCAGGCTGGTAAACGGATCGTCGGGCGCGTAATACTCTTCATGCGGCAGCACATCCGCCACCGACCGCACCTCGCGTTCAGACTCTTCCAGCTGTCGTCCCAGCAACGTTTCCAGCGCCTGGCGATGCAGAAAATAGACCGGGCGGCCACGGCTTTTGATTGCCAGCCCGTCATTCCATAACTGATTGAGATCTTTGCTGACGGAGTTACGCGCCAGCCCAAGATTGAAACCTATCGCCTCCGCCGTAAACGCCGTCTCCTGCGCCAAATCGGCAAGGCATAGCCCGCGCGTCAGCCGTTCCAGCTCTCCCAGTACGATCTCAATACGTCTCATTACACTACCGCTTACGAAATAAAAGAGTAGTCAGAACATACACTATTCTGCCACGCAAGAAAGTGAAGGCGCAGCGAGAAACCGCCTTCCCACTTTTGCCTGACTTCAACGCCAACGGATAGCACGCCCCGATGAGTGAACGTCGCACGGTCTATACTTACTCTTGAAAAAGTGCAAACCGATAAGGATACCGTTTATGAAACGAAAAACGCTTCTGCTTATTGCCACACTTGTCGCGCTACCGGGCGTCACGTATGCCGACTCTCCGTTTAGCTCGCTTCAGACGGCACATGAAAAAAACACGATTTTAAAGGATTTGCGCAAAATGTGTACGCCCAAAGGCGCGTTAACCGATGAAGCCTGGGAGAAAAAAATCATGGCGAGCGAGGGGAACCAGCAGCATATTCGGGAGGCGATGATCGCGATAGAGCGCAACAATCAGCATAACTACTGGCAGGCTCTCGGCAAGGTGGAATGCCCGGAGATGTAGCACACCTTTTCCGCTTTTTGGTCGCGAAAATGCGGACTGTAACCGGTTTCTGTTCGCCAAAAGCGCGTATTCTGGAGCGAATTTACGCGATCAAGGAGTACGACAATGCGATACCGTTTTCCCGATAACTTCTGGTGGGGCAGCGCCTGCTCAGCGTTGCAAACCGAAGGGGATAGTCTGAATGGCGGTAAAAGCCAGACCACGTGGGATGTGTGGTTCGAGCGCCAGCCGGGTCGTTTTCATCAGGGCATCGGTCCAGCGGAAACCTCAACGTTCTATCGCCACTGGAAGCAAGACATCGCGCTACTGAAACAGTTAAAACATAACAGTTTTCGCACCTCGCTAAGCTGGGCGCGGCTCATTCCAGACGGCGTAGGCGAGGTGAATCCACAAGCGGTGAGCTTCTACAATCACGTCATCGACGAGCTACTGGCGCAGGGCATCACGCCGTTTATTACGCTGTTCCATTTTGATATGCCGATGGTCATGCAGGAGAAAGGCGGCTGGGAAAATCGCGACGTCGTAGAGGCGTTTGGTCGGTACGCGCAAACGTGTTTTACCTTGTTTGGCGACCGCGTGAAGCACTGGTTTACCTTTAACGAGCCGATTGTGCCGGTGGAAGGCGGCTATTTGTACGACTTCCACTATCCCAATGTGGTGGATTTTAAACGTGCGGCCACCGTGGCGTACCATACCGTGCTGGCGCACTCGACCGCCGTGCGCGCCTGGCGCGCCGGGCGCTACGACGGTGAAATCGGCGTAGTGCTGAATCTGACGCCGTCCTACCCACGCTCGCAGCATCCCGCCGATGTGCAAGCCGCGCATCATGCGGATCTGTTATTCAACCGCAGTTTTCTTGACCCGGTATTAAAGGGAGAATACCCGGCGGACTTGGTGGCGCTGCTGAAAACCTATGACCAGTTGCCTGCCTGTCAGCCAGGCGACCGTCAGCTTATTGCCGACGGCAAAATCGATTTACTGGGGATTAACTATTATCAGCCGCGCCGCGTGAAATGCCGTGATACGGCGGTGAATCCGCAAGCGCCGTTTATGCCGGAATGGTTATTTGACTATTACGACATGCCGGGGCGCAAGATGAACCCTTACCGCGGCTGGGAAATTTACGCGCCAGGAATTTACGACATCATCACCAACCTGCGGGATAATTACGGCAATCCGCGCTGTTTTATCTCCGAAAACGGGATGGGCGTTGAGAACGAGCAGCGTTTTGTGCAAGCGGAACAAATTCACGATGATTACCGAATTGACTTTATCTCTGAGCATCTTAAATGGCTGCATAAAGGCATTAGCGAGGGCTGTCACTGTCTTGGCTACCACATGTGGACCTTTATCGATAACTGGTCATGGCTGAACGGCTATAAAAATCGCTATGGTTTTGTACAACTGGATTTAGCCACCCAAACGCGCACGGTGAAAAAAAGCGGAGAATGGTTTGCCGCCACCGCAGAGCATAACGGTTTTGATTAAGCGTTTATTATTGCCGGATAACGACTAACGTCGTATCCGGCCTAAAAATAGCAGCAATATCAACTCATTGGCGTAATACGGACTTTCGCCGCCACGACTAATGCCGTCAACAGCATCAGTCCGCCGGAAAGCGCCAGCGGTGAAAGCAGCCCGAAATTGTCGAGCGCATAACCGCCCACCGCCGCGCCACAGGTATTTGCCAGTTGAATCACCGCGACCTGGATGGAACCGGCTTTTTCCGCCTGATCGGCAAGGGAACGAGTGATCCACGTTGACCATCCCACCGGCACCAGCGCAAACGCCAGTCCCCAGATAATCGCTATGACCGCCGCCACGGTTTTGTCGCTTCCCCACACAATGAGCGTCAGCGCGCTCAGCGCCAGTAGCAGCGGCGCACCGGCCAGCGCCAGTTTTACCGAACGTTTCAGGACATAAGATGAGAAAGAAGTGCCAACGAAGCTGGCAATACCAAAACTTAGCAACACCAGCGTCAGACCATCAACGTCAAAGCCCGCCAGATTCATATAGACCGGGCGAATATAGGTAAAGAAAGCGAACTGCCCGGCAAAAGACATAAAGATGGCGATCATCCCGGCCATCACGCCAGGGCGTTGCAACAGGCTAAACATATTCTGTTTCTGGTGAGAAGGTTCGCCCGGCAGCGACGGCAGTGATTTCACCACCCAGATGACGCACAGTACGCCCATCACCGCAGCGGCGTTAAAGACATTACGCCAGCCAATAATACCGCCCAAAAAACTGCCCAGCGGCGCGGCGATCACTAACGCGATGGAAACCGCGCCAAAAATCACCGACAGCGCTTTCGGCACGGTACGCGCGGGAACCAGTCGCATGGTCAGCGACGCCGACATCGCCCAGAATCCGCCCAGCGCCAACCCAAGACAGGCGCGGCCCAGCAATAGCAGCGTAAAGCTGTTGGCAAAGGAGACCATCAGACAAGAAGCCGTCAGCAAAACGGCGAACAGAATAACGATATAACGCCTGTCGGTCGCCTGAATAATCTGGGTAATGAACAGGCTGGAAAACATCGCGACAAACGCCGTAACGGTGACCGACTGACCGGCGACGCCCTCGGAGATCCCCAGATCCTGCGCCATCGGCGTCAACAGACTAACGGGCAAAAACTCAACGGTAATCAGGCAGGCGACACAAAACGCCACGGCAAAAACGGCTGACCAGTTAGGCCTGGCAACCCCATCAGCGCGGAATTTTTCTGCGATATTTTCATTCATTGTGGTTACCTGCGTCGTTTTAGTGCGGAAAATCCACGCAGTGTAACATTACAAAATGTGATCTGATTAACGTTTTAGCAACTGACATTGTTGCGCTGCATTTTGCGAGGCTGGTCGAGCGTTGAGAATTATCTTCTCTCGCTGCGTGCAAAACCAAAAGGTAAGACATAGTGTATCACCTGGTGCTATACTTTAGATTACAGGATGTCAACCTGATGCGAATCTTCAAAACCAGGTGGTTTAACAGAGAAGCGAAGTCCCACACGATAAAAGATGACGAGTTAAGCGAGGCCATCAACGCCGTACTGCAAGGAAAAGCAGATAATCTTGGCGGCGGAGTTTATAAAAAACGTCTCAATCAAAATCGCGATCGCGCAATCGTGTTGGCAAAGGGAGGCGAGCATTGGTTTTACACCTTCCTGTATGCCAAACAGGATATGGCCAACATTAGCTATCGCGAACTCGCGGGTTTCCGTGAGTTAGCAAAACACTATGCTTGCCTGACCGAAGATCAGATAACGACACTCATTATAACAAAGAACTGGTAGAGGTGCGCCATGTCAGCAAAAACTAAATTCAAAAGCCCTGCCTTTGAAGCGATTCATAGCGCGGCATCTGGATTATTTAGCGTGGATGCCATTCCCCAGGAGACAATGCGCAGTTTTGACACGACCTGCTTAAGCAGCATCAAAGACCTGCAGCCACTTGAAATAAAAGCGTTACGAGAAGAACTCAACGTTAGCCAGCCGGTTTTCGCTCGCTACCTGAATACCAGCGTATCAACGGTTCAAAAGTGGGAAAGCGGCGCCAAGCGTCCCAGCGGGATGTCACTGAAACTACTTAATGTTGTCCAAAAACACGGGCTAAAGGTGCTGGTATGAGGGTTTTACCGATGGTCTGTTAAGACTAAGTCGGATGTCTGGGGGTGGGCAAATTCAGTGTACCACTACAATGTTTTCATGGTGCGCGCCTAAACATTTAGAGTTGTCTATAGAAAATCATGTACAACTTCGAGTTTATGATAAGAAATTTTGAGACAGGAGGTATGGCAAGGAGTCACAGTTTTAGTGTTCAAAACAAGATCACATTTCCGTGATATATGTCACGGAAATGATGAGCTATAAGTCTCTGACGTTCTGGCGTCGTTAGCGGTTATTCGGTGCGTTACTTCTGTGGTTCACCCTTAGCAAATACGATGGCGGCTACGCTTTATTTAGTTAACGATGAATCGCGTCTCCAGGCCGGATAAGCGCAGCGCCATCCGGCCGTTAATCGTGGCTCGCCGCCCTTGCCAGCCTCATTCATCTCGTCTTTTGTTAACGAGATAGTGAAGAGTATCAATGCAGCCAGTGGACACCCTCTTCCGGCTGAAAAAAGGCGTTATAGCGCAGTTGAAACGCGTTGATCTCCTGCATATCGGGTTCCATTTCGCGCAAAAAGCCCAGCGCCAGCCGTACCTGTGTGTCGGTGATCGGCGCGGCTAAACGCGCTTTTTGTAGCAACCGATGCCACCGCTGCAAATTCTGATCGCCGCCATCGACAATCACCATTTGCCAGATCAGTAACACCTGAGCGGCATTTTGCAAATGCGACTCATCAGGGCGATGCAGATACTGTAAAAACTCACCGCCCGCCGTTTTACCCATCTGATCAATCATCGATTCTATCGGCACTACATCAATATTCAGACGTTCGCTCAGACGGCGAATCGCCCGGCGGGTATCCGATGTCAGCACCCGAAAACCCACAATAAACACCACCACAAACGTGGCCAGAATCAACCAAATCATGCGCACATCCGTCACCAAACAGGATGCCCATCATAACGGTAAATTTATAGCTGTCGACGTTCTGGCCTGTCAGGATGTGATTTATTAACGCCTGTCTTCATTTACGCCAGACGCCGGATGTCCTGTCTGACGAACGCAAGGCATAAAAAAGCCCGGCGTTAAGCCGGGCAAAACGTTACCAAATGCACACATTTAAGCGATATTGACTTGCTGAATTTTTTTCTCACGGCGGATCTTGCGCTCTTCCATCACGGCGACCATCGCCATCAGGCAGATACAGCCGATCGCGGCGGCGTCCAGCGCGGCGAAGGTGCCCGCCCAGCCGGTCAGACCAAAAACGGGGGTACCGTCGGCAATCATGCCCAGACCCAGCTTGGCAAAGCTATCGCCGATAAGATAAGCGAAGGTGCCCTTGATACCGTCCGCAGCGCCGATGGCTTTTTTCGGTACGAAACCGACTGCCGCCACGCCAATTAATAGCTGCGGCCCAAACACCAGGAAACCGAGCGCGAACAGCGAGGCCAGATAGACGTACTGGTTGCTGGCGTGCTGGTAGACGCCGAGGGTGGCGATGATTAACGCCAGCGCCACACAGGCTACCAGCGCACGACGACCGTTCGCCAGGTCAGAGAGCCAGCCCCACAGCAACGTGCCGACCAGCGCGCCCACTTCAAACAAGGTAAAGCCCTGAATCGCCACCTCTTTAGAAAGTTTCAGTTCCTGGAAGGCGTAAACGGTTGACCACTGGTCGATACCAATACGTACCACATACAGGAAGATATTGGAGAAACACAGCAGCCAGATCACTTTGTTTTTCAACACATATTCAACAAAGATCTGCCACTTGGTCATTTCGTTTTCTTCAGTCTCTTTATCCTCTTCGCTGATCTCTTCGCCGAACAGTTCTTCAGCTTTGCCCAGACCGTAAGACTCCGGGGAGTCGCTGCCAAAACGCAGACCGATAAAGCCAACAATCAGCGCGATAATCGACGGGAAGATAAACATGCCGATGACGTGACCGTCGAACAGGTAGTTGGCGCCGAACAGCGCCACGCCTGCCGCGCCCGCGCCGCCGAGGTTGTGGGAGATATTCCAGAAGCCGAGAAAGGTGCCGCGTTTACGACGCGGAGTCCATTTGGTGATGGTCGAGTAGCTGCACGATCCGCCGGTACTTTGGAAGAAACCGCTCAGGGCATAGAAAGCGATCATCAGAAACAGACTGGTTGACCCCGCGCCCATGCTGGCGCTGAAGCCGAGCATACAGATAGCGGAGAGGATCAACATAAACGGTAGAAACTGCTTGGTATTTTTACCGTCAGCGTAGTAGGAAACCAGCGTTTTCCCCACGCCGTAGGTGATCGAGAAGCCCAGGCCAATCATCCCCAGCTCGGTCATGCTCAACCCGTAGGTAGAGATCATGTCGTTCTGCGCGATGTTAAAGTTTTTGCGGATCAGGTACATGGTCAGGTAGCCGATAAAAACCACCAGATAGGACTGCATGAACGGCTTGAACCACATTTTACGCCGCACATCGAGCGGCAGATCCAGGGTCGGCTTGCGCACCTGGTTTAAGAAGGCCAGCATGGATTACTCCTGAGCTAATTTTTATACCTGCGAATGGCAGGCATTGTAAAAATCCACAGGAAAAGTGGCCTGCGACAGCGTCCAGGCAAAACCGGGAAAATTTCTTAGTTTTGCCCCATTCAGCGCAAAAAGGTGAGGTGCATCACGCTTCGCTGGTCTCGCGCGGGGCCTGAGCGTTCAGAAATGGCAGCAGCAATAGCGCAGAGATCCCCGCCGCGATGGCGATGACCGCAAAAAAACCGGTCCAGTGCCAGATCTCCAGCACTTTCGCTAACGGCCAGCCGGAAAGCGACGCGCCGAGATAGGCGAACAGGCCGACAAAGCCGGTGGCCGCGCCCGCCGCCTCTTTATGCGAGCACTCCGCCGCCGCCATGCCAATGAGCATCTGCGGGCCGAAGACAAAGAAACCGGTGGTGAAGAAACAGGCCGCCTGCATGACGTAGCTGGCGAACGGCATCAGCCACAGCGAACCCACAGAGAGCAAAATCCCGGCAGCGAAGATTAAATTCATCGGTCCGCGGTTACCGTTGAAGAGTTTGTCCGAGCCCCAGCCCGCCACCAGCGCGCCGATAAATCCACCCAGCTCAAACATCGATACTGCCGTGTTGGCCGTGACCAAATCCACGCCCAGCGTCTCGGACATATACAGGTTGCCCCAGTCGTTGATCGCCGCGCGCACCACGTACACTAAGACATAACACAACGAAAGCAGCCAGATATAGGGATTCAACAGCACATATTTAGCGAGGATTTCTTTGCGACTTAGCCCTGCGCCCTCTTGCTGTTGGGCGACCTCCAGCGCATCGTGCCGCCAGTCGCCTACCGGCGGTAAACCAATCGCCTGCGGACGGTCGCGCAGCCGCCAGCAGAGGACCATGCCCACCCCGATGGCAAGCAATCCGGCCACCATCATCCCGACGCGCCAGCCATAATGCAGGGCGACAGCGGCCATAACGAGAGGGATCAGCGCCCCGCCGACATTGTGCGCGGTGTTCCATAACGCCCACCAGCCGCCGCGCTCGGTACGCGAGTACCAGGCGGTCAGCAAACGGGCGCAAACCGGCGATCCAAACCCCTGGAAAAAGGCGTTCAACGCCCATAGCAGAGCAAAGGCCCACAGCGAGGTCGAGAAGCCGAACAGAATATTCACTACGCCGGTCGCAATCAGCCCGATGCCCATAAAATAGCGAGCGTTAGAGCGATCGCTAACGATGCCGGAGACAAATTTCGACACCCCGTAGGTGATGTAAAACAGCGTCGCCAGCAGGCCGATATCGCTGCGGGTCAGAATGCCGCTGGCAAGGATTTCCGGCGCGGCGGCGTTAAAGCTTTTACGGGTGAAATAGAACAGCGCATAACCCAACCAAATGGTGATCAGGATGTGCCGCCGCCAGTAGCGATAGCGGGCGTCAACCTCGTGCTTATCGGTGATGAGCGGCGCGTTGGCCGGGGCTTTTAAAAACGAAAGCATTATCCTTCCTTAAACGTAACGCTGGGGCAACGAGACGCTCACCCGCGTACCGTGGGTACAAGAGATGGTTAGCGTCCCGCCGAGCGCCGACACGCGTTCGCGCATTCCGGTCAGGCCGAAGCCCTGCTGGTGAGAGCCCGGCGGCAGGCCGCTGCCGTCATCCTCAATCACCAGCATCAGCCGCTCATCCTGCTGCCAGCCCTGGAGCGTCACCGCGCTGGCATTGGCATGTTTTACGATGTTATTCAGCCCTTCCTGACAGACGCGAAACAGCGTCACGCGCTGACTTTCACTCAGCGCCGTTTCGTCAATTCGCCAGTCGAGGTGACTGACAATACCGCGGCTTTCCAGCTCCATTTCGCGCAGCAACGAACGGATGGCCTGCGCCAGCGTTAAGTCGTCTAGCTGACGCGGGCGCAAGCGCCCCAGCAGGCGACGCACGGCGTCATACACACCCAGCGAAAGCTGCTCGATAAGTTGCCCGCTCTGCTTCACGCCGACGTTATCCGCCGCCAGTCGTTGCACAATGCCCGCCTGGGTACGAATCGCGGTGATGGTCTGTCCGATGTCATCGTGCAGCTCACGCGCAACATCGCGCCGCACGCTCTCTTCGGTCTCCAGAAGACGCTCCGCCAGCCGATGGTTGCGCGCCAGCTCCTTTTGCAACGACTGGTTCAGCTCGCGCAGACGCTGAATGCCCGCGCCAAGCAGTAGCCCGGTCAGGCTTTGCGCCAACAGCGAAAGTAATAAATCGACGGGATGATCGTGCCAGGTCTGACTGGCAATCAGCGCGATAGCGTTCATCAGTGTGGCAATGAGCGCGCCCTGCCAGCCATAATGCCAGGCGAGCGCGATAATCGGCAACGCCAGGCAGAACGGCGTAAAGCGCGAAAGTTCAGCAGGTAACCCCAGTTGCAGCCACAGACTGACGATAAACAGCAGCAGATACCAGATCAGATGCCGCCCGCGCCAGTTTACCGGCTGCGATACCAGCGATGGTCCCAGCGGCAGCCAGGTAGTGCTGGTGAGATAGTGCCAGAAAACCAGGCAGATGGGGGCCAGCGTCAGACCACCCGTGAGGGTCAGCAGTAGCGCGTTCCATGCCGCTTCCCCCTGCCCCAGCCAGGGCAGGGATTGCAGTAGCGCCGCGGCGGTGAGGGCCGCGCCCTGAAGCAATAACGTGCGCCAGTCGCGCTGATGGCGGTAACGCGAAGTCAGCGCCACGGGCAGTAGCGTCAACACACCACCGATCATCAAAAGCGGCAGATGGGCCAGCGCAACTTCCTGCGCCAACCAGTACACCAGCAGCCACTCCGCGCCCAGCAATACTGGCCAGTATCCACGCGGGCATTGCAGCATAAGTCCCAGGCGCAGGCCGAAGGGAAAGAGTAGCGCCGCCAGCTCCGGGCGCTCTACCAGATGCAGGCTGATACTCCACAGGCAGAACCACGCGGCAGAGAAAATAAAAAAGCAGGCAACAACGGTGATTAAACGGGAAAAAAAGGTGTTCATTACCAACCGTCAAACATGCGATGCGCCAGTTCAACGTCATTGCTGACGCCTAATTTTTCCAGCAGATTCGCGCGATGGACATGCACCGTTTTTGGCGACAGCCCCAGCTCGGCGGCAATCTCTTTTACCGCCATACCCTGGGCGAGTTTTTCCGCCACCTGACGCTCGCGTTTGGTCAGCGGATCTTGCCGACCCGCCGCCAGTTTCACGGCAATATCGGGGGTCAAATAGCAGCCGCCTGTCGCCACCGTATGCACCGCGGCGATCAGTTCATCCGGACTACAGCGTTTAGAGAGAAAACCGCGCGCGCCGGCGTTCAACGCCTGTTCCACCAGCGCCGGGCTATCGTGAACCGAGAGCATGATCGTCGCCATCCCTTTTGGCAGTTGGCTTAGCAGCTCCAGTCCGGAAATATCCGGCATCGAAATATCGCAGATACACACCTGTACGCCGCGCCCCGGTAAGCCTGCCAACGCTTCGCGCCCGGAACCAAACTCGGCGACCACCTGCAAATCAGGTTCCAGCCCCAGTAGCTGTGCAAAGCCGGAGCGGACGATAAGGTGGTCGTCGATAAGGGCAACGGTGATCATGGGTTCTGTCCTGGCGCTAAGACATGCCTGATGGCGCTGCGCTTATCAGGCCTACAGGCAGGTGCCGTTGTAGGCCGGATAAGGCATTAATGCCGCCATCCGGCAAAAGCACTTACCTTAACGATAAGCGCGCGGCTGTTCAAGCCTTGAGCGGTCAGACAATGCCTGTCGTGACGGTGAACGTCCGGGTTTGCTGCGGCTCCAGTTGAAGCAAGGTTCCATTTCGCTGCGCCGCGAGAAAACCTTCAGGCCGACAGGTCGCGGGCAGGGCAAAGGCGGCAACCTGCTGATCGCCGTTATAAAGAATCCAGCGGGTCACGTAATTTAGCTCCGCGCTGGCGAAACGTGTCACGAACGTGGTGCCATCCGGGGCGATCATACTGAATTCCGGGGTATCCGTGTACTTGTCCAGTTCATCGGCGAAGAAGACGATTTCCGGGTCGTAAAAGCCAGGCGCGTTGAGCGTTGCCAGCGAGGCTTCACCCTGCAAAAGTCGTTGATTAAACGCCAGCCACTGCGCCGTGGGTTTGACATGCGCCGGCACCGACTCGCGTAGCTTCAGCGCGGTATCCGGGATATTCTGGCGGAACGTGGCGTTCGGCACATAGGCATAGTTCATGTGGCACATGTACTGTAGCGGCATGGCGACTGAAGCCAGGTTAGTCACTGTCATCTGAATATCAAACAGCGCGCTTGCTTTACGCATTACCACCGCAGGTTGCGCCTGATAATGATGACCGAACCCCATCACATACTCGTAGCGCCCGGTCACGCGCAGACTGTCGCCCTCTAACTCCAGCCAGGCGTCGTCCATAGCAGCGCAGGGCATCTCGCCGTGCAGCGGATGTGTATCTTCCGGCGACGGGCAGCCATTCGCCAATAGTCCGGAATGGAAAGCAAAGCAACCATACGTTGCCACCACTTCCGCAGCCGGCTTCGGCTGGCGGAACATGTTGCGCATAGTCAGGTCATGACCGTCAAACTGCGCGTCCCAAATCATCTGCCCCATCCAGGGCAGAATCACCAGATGACCGCGGCTGTTTTGTATTTTCAGTCCTTCCACGCCGCTGGCGTAACGAAACGCCGTAACCGTAAAATCATCATTTTCCAGCAAGATACGCGGCTGCTCGTTAAAAAGCTCCCGCCATAATGTAATACGTGTTGTCATGGTTGATCTCCTCAGGACGCGGCGACTTCAGCCAGGTTGCCGCGCACTTTGCTTTCGCGCCAGAAGTAAACGCCAACGTAAACAAAGCACAGCATGGAAACCAGGAATGAGAGCTGTAGCGAGTGGAACATGTCCGCCACATAACCCTGAATCGCAGGAACCACCGCCGCGCCGACAATCGCCATCACGATCACCGCCCCCGCCATTTCGGTATGTTCGTTATCGACGGTATCGAGCGTTCCGGCATAAATGGTCGCCCAGCAGGGGCCAAACAGAACACTGACCAGCACCGCCACGTATACCGCGCTAAAGCTGGGCGCCAGCGCCACATAGGCCAGGAACAGCGCGCCGATCACAGAGTAAAGGATCAGGACTTTTTCCGGGTTGAAGCGTGTCATCAGAATGTTGGCGATAAACTTGCCGATAAAAAAGCAGGCGAAGCTGTAGACCATAAAGGTTGAGGCATCGCGCTCATTGATATCGCCTAACTCCAGCGCTAGACGGATAGTGAACGACCAGACCGCCACCTGCATTCCCACATACAGGAACTGCGCCACAATACCGCGACGGAAACGGGCGTTGCTGGCGAGATAGCGTAACGTATCCAGCGCCGAGGGGCGTTTATGACTCGCGGTTTGCGCGACTTTACAGGTCGGGAAACGCGTCAGCAGGAACAGTACCATCACCACTACCAGAACCATAATCATGTACTTATAGGGTTCCAGAGTGTTTTCCAGCATCAGCACCTTGAAGTTGTGGACTTGCTCGGCATTCATGCCCGCCATCTGTTTTTCCAGGCTTTCCCCTTCGGAAAAGACCAGATATTTACCCAATAAAATGCCTGCCGCCGCGCCGATCGGATAAAAGGTCTGGCTGATATTCAGCCGCAGCGTGGCGTAGGCTTTCGGCCCGATCATCGAACTGTAGGTATTCGCCGCCGTTTCCAGGAAACTCAGGCCAATCGCAATGGCGAAAATCGCCGCGAGGAACATGGTGTAGGTCGCCATGTGCGACGCCGGGAAAAAGAGCGTACAGCCGACAATGTATAGCGTCAGGCCGATAAGTATCGCCACTTTATAACTGGTTTTTTTAATGACCAACGAGGCCGGAATAGCAATTAAAAAATAACCGCCATAAAAGGCGCTTTGTACTAATGCCGAAGCAAAGTTGCTCAGCGAAAATACACTTTTAAATTGCGTAATCAGAATATCATTTAACGCGGCTGCGCATCCCCATAATGGGAATAAACAGGATAACAAAATAAACTGGAACAGAGGTGTCTTATTCAGATACCCGTCGGGCATCTGAACGATGTTTTTATCGTTCATAGTGCTACCTTTAACAGTGCAGGGTGATTGTTATTCGTTCAACGAAAGATACTCATTAAATTGCTCAATACTTGGATAAGAGGATTGGGTGCCTTTCCCGGTGACGCTGAAAGCGGCAAAGAGGACGGCTTTTTTCATGGCGGCTTCCACATCCCCGCTCTGGACGTAGTAATGCGCGAAACAGCCGATAAAGGCATCGCCCGCGCCGCTGGTATCAACAGCGCTCACTCTAAACGCCGGAACATGGACTTCCTGGTCACGCGTCATCCACAGCGCGCCTTTCTCACCCATGGTGACAATAATATTGTTCAGCCCTTTATCCACCAGCGAACGTGCCGCTGCGCGAATATGGTCATAGGTATCCACTGGCATACCGGTTAATATTTCCAGCTCGGTTTCATTGGGTACAAAGAAATCGCATTTACAGGCATAAGACATATCTAATTCCCGTAATGCTGGCGCAGGGTTTAATAACACTTCAATCCCGTGTTTCTTGCCAAATTCTATTGCGTGATAAACCGTTTCCAGCTGAACTTCCAGTTGCAGAACAATAAGCTGGCATTTTTTTAAATCTTCCGCCGCGCGATCGATATCTTCCGGCGAGAGAAACTTGTTAGCGCCTTTGATGATCAGAATGCTGTTGCTGGAGTTGGCGTTGACGAAAATCGGCGCTACGCCGCTGCTGGTACACGGTACTTTTTCTACATACGTCGTATTGATCCCCCAGGATTCGAGATTACGAATGGTGTTGTCGGCAAAAATATCGTCGCCCACTTTGGTCAACATCAATACTTTTGAATTGAGCTTAGCGGCCGCCACGGCCTGGTTCGCCCCTTTTCCGCCGCAGCCGATTTTAAACGCCGGCGCTTCCAGAGTCTCCCCTTCTTTGGGCATCTGGTTGGTGTAGGTGATAAGGTCCACCATGTTAGAGCCAATAACCGCGATATCCATTTTACTCCCTCTCAGAAATCGTCACACGACAATGATATTAAAATAACATTATCATGTTACTTCCGTATCATTTGTGACTATGATCGCGATTAGAGGATCATTTTGCCATTTACTTCGTGAACAATCCCTGGCGGAACAAATCATTTTTAGGGTTACAATTTACTGAAAATTAACTATTTATTGTTATAAAACGCGAATAAACCCACTTTTATTTCCTGACGGCCAGACGTATAGTAGTGCCACACTGTAATGTTCTCAGAAACACATAAATGTTACTGATGGAACATAACAACATGATTTGCGGAGAGAGTGAATGGAGACCAAGCAAAAAGAACGTATCCGACGCTTGATGGAGTTACTGAAAAAGACCGATCGAATCCATCTGAAAGACGCCGCGCGGATGCTGGAAGTTTCGGTGATGACCATTCGCCGCGATCTCAGCCAGGATGATGACCCTTTACCGCTGACGCTGCTCGGCGGCTATATCGTCATGGTAAATAAGCCTACGTCTTCAACCAATATGCCGCTGCCGGCGAAAAAGACGCATCATCGGGACGACCTTCCCGTTGCGATCCTGGCCGCCGGGCTGGTGCGTGAAAACGATCTGGTTTTTTTTGATAACGGTCCGGAAATGCCATTAGTTATCAGCATGATACCGGATGATATTACCTTTACCGGGATTTGCTACTCGCATCGGGTATTTATCGCGCTGAATGAAAAGCCTAATGCCACGGCGATTCTGTGCGGCGGCACCTATCGGGCCAAGAGCGATGCCTTTTATGATGCCAATAATCCTTCGGCGCTGGATTCGCTCAATCCGCGCAAAGTGTTTATTTCCGCCAGCGGCGTACATGAACATTTTGGCGTGAGCTGGTTTAACCCGGATGATCTTGCCGCCAAACGTAAAGCGATGGAGCGCGGTCTGCGCAAAATTTTGCTGGCGCGTCACGCCCTGTTTGATGAGGTCGCGCCTGCCAGCATTGGTCCGCTTTCTGCCTTTGATGTCCTGATTAGCGATCGCCCATTACCGACAGATTATGCCGTTCACTGTCGGAATGGTTCCGTCAAAGTCATCACGCCTGATTCGGAAAGTGAATAACTTACTCAAAAAAGACGGCAATTTTATTGAACATGGTGGGATCGGACTGGTTTCGTACCACCTTCGCCACGTCTTCCAGTTTATCGATCTGACTGATCATCTGTTCAAGCCGCTGATCGTCATTGACCAGAAGCCAGATGCGGCTCTGATCGCTACCCTGAATCGGTAAACAGAGAATACCCTCAACGTTGAAAGCGCGTCGGGCGAACAGCCCGCAGACGTGGGTCATCACGCCAGGATGGTTGCGAACGGTCAGCTCCAGAATAACGTTATCATGTGATTGTTTCTGCATGGCTTATTCCCCCACCATCTCTGTATTTGCCGCGCCCGGCGGCACCATCGGATACACTTTTTCTTCTGCATCAATGCGCACATGGATCAACGCCGGTCCAGGACGACGAATGATAGCCTGCAACGCCGCCTGCGGATCGGCTTCGTTATTCAAATCACAGGTATCCAGACCAAACCCGGCGGCAATCTGCATAAAGTTGATGCTTCCCGGATAGGTTGCCGCAAAAACGCCCTGTTTATAGAACAGACTCTGTTGCTGATGTACCAGTCCCAGCGCGTCGTTATTCATCAGGATAATTTTCACATCCAACTGGTTTTCACTGGCGGTAGCCATCTCCTGAATATTCATCATCAAACTACCGTCGCCGGAAAAACACAGCACCTTGTTGCCCGGATTCGCCAGCGCCGCGCCAATCGCCGCGGGCAGACCAAACCCCATGGTGCCCAGCCCGCCGGAAGTCAGCCACTGACGCGGACGGTTGAGCGGATAAGCCTGCGCGGTCCACATCTGATGCTGACCTACGTCAGTGGTAATAATCGCGTTGTCGTCCACACAGGCGGCGACCGCATTAATCAGCCCATAGTGACTAAGCGGGTTATTTTCCTGGGGAATACTGCAAGGGAATTCTTGCTGCAAGTCCGCCACCAACTGATGCCATGCTTCCCGCGACTGTGCCTCGATATGGGGAATTAACTGTGCCAGTACATCATCGACATCCGCCTGAATAGCCACATGCGGCTGCTTGATTTTGCCTAACTCGGCGCGATCGATATCCACATGGATGATTCTGGCGTTCGGACAAAACTGTTCCGTTTTGCCAATCGCCCGGTCATCAAAACGCGCGCCCAGGACAATCAGTAAATCGGCCTCTTGCAGAATAAAATTGGTACTGCGCGCGCCGTGCATCCCCAGCATTCCTAACGACAGCGGATGCGCCTTAGGCAGCATTCCCAGCGCCATTAAGGTCATTGTCGTCGGCAGTTGCGCTTTTTCCGCCAGTTCGCGCACGCGTGTCGGCGCATTGATCACGCCGCCGCCCAGATACAGCACCGGACGCTTCGCCGCGTTAATCATTGCGGCGGCCTCGCGGATACTCTCCGCGCTAAACTCCGGCGGGGGTGATTTTTCCGCCGGCGACGGCAACGCATCCAGCTCAATTGTCGCCGTCTGCACATCTTTAGGAACGTCTATCCACACCGGGCCGGGACGCCCCGACTGCGCCAGACGAAAAGCATCGCTCATCACCTGAGGCAGCTCGTTGATATTTCTGACCAGATAGTTGTGCTTGGTGATGGGGATAGAGATACCGTAGGTATCCACTTCCTGAAACGCGTCAGTACCGATCATGGACGCCGGAACCTGCCCGGTAATGCAGATTAACGGAATGGAATCCAGGCGCGCATCGGCAATGGCCGTGACCAGATTGGTCGCGCCCGGTCCGCTACAGGCCATACAAACAGCAGGTTTACCCTCCGTCCGCGCCATCCCCTGCGCAATAAACCCCGCGCCTTGTTCGTGGCGCGCCAGAATATGACGGATTTGCGTGCTTTGGCTTAACGCGTCGTAAACGGGGAGGATCGAACCACCGGGAATGCCGGTGACGATACGAATCCCCTGGCGCTCCAGAAAATGAACAATGAATTCCGCGCCCGTAAAGCGCTGAGGTGTAGATGTTGTGCCCGAACTTGCCATGCTCCATTCCTTTTATTCTGAGCCGACGTTCCGGGAAGGTGTCTTAAACAAAAAACCCCGCCCGGTTTGCGCCGGCGGGGTTTTGGAATCGTGTGTGTTCCGGACCCTACGGCGCATTGCCGACGACCACCACCACACGCACGACGACCACTGCGCGAGATGGCGCAGTTGTTAGTAGGGTCGCGTTCAGCATGGAAGGGTTCATTAGGGGCCTTGTCTGTTTGTTATTAACACGTTTTATACAAGCACAGCGCTTTCAGCATGACAACGGAAAAATTTTCATCTGCACAAAAATGCGTCAGCGATCACATTTTTCTACGAATTTACACGCTTTGAGTATAGGTGTGATAAGCGTAGCGCCCTCCGGTAATCGCCGGGATTGATGATCACGCATTTCACAATGCCGGAAAACAAAAAACCTCGCCGAAGCGAGGTTCTTACAGCGTAATGCGGGTGGTAGCCGCGAAGCACACTGTGTTATGTCAACAGCAGAAGTATACGCGTTCTGTGCAGAACGCGCAATTTCGGCGCGAATTTTGATGAATTTGAGTATGGATCAGAAGCTCCGTTCTGTCTATAAATTACTGTTCATTTATACAGTACTTAACTATAATGTCTTTGACACAATGTGTTATGCGGGGGCCGCATCGTAAACCGGCGCAACGAAGTCCTGGCTGAAACGGGTGGTGCCGTCAGCGCCTTAACCCCCTCGTGAGCACACTGTGTTATGTCAACACGCACACTATTCCTCGTAAAAGGGATCGCGTGCGCAACAGCTGGCAACAGGCAGCGGAAAGGTACGTCGGCTGGCAGTGCTCCTTAACCACAGGAGACGCGTATGAGCGTAGTGGATATCACCATTCTTATCCTGAAACTCATTGTTGCAGCACTGCAACTGCTTGATGCTGTTCTGAAATACCTTAAGTAATTCAGATTCAAGCCGCACCGAAGGGGAGCGGGCAACCGCTCCCCTTTCACCTTATCCGCTGGTCTTTCGCTTCCCGGGTATGTTACGTTTTTATGACACCCTCAACGACGCCTGACGCTATGACCCTTTCCGTTTTCTGCATTTTGCTGTTCGCCGCGCTGCTACATGCCAGCTGGAACGCCATTGTCAAAGCGGGAAACGATAAGCTCTACGCCGCGATCGGCGTCAGCGGTTCCGCGGCGGTCATGGCATTGATCCTTTTGCCCTTCTCGCCGCAGCCAGCTCACGCCAGTATCCCTTTTTTAGCGGCCTCTACCGCGCTCCAGGTGGTGTATACCGTCCTGGTGGCGAAAACCTATCAGGTCTCGGACATGAGCCAGACCTATCCTCTTATGCGCGGCACCGCGCCGCTGCTGGTGGCGCTCATTAGCGTTCTGTTTCTTGGCGACAGCCTGTCGTCGATGGCCTGGGTCGGCATTGCAGTGATCTGCATGGCGATACTTGGGATGGCCTGTAATGGCCGCGCCAGCTCTCAACGTGGTGTCGTGCTGGCATTAACTAACGCCTGTTTTATTGCCGGATATACGCTGGTGGACGGGACCGGCGTAAGACTCTCAGAAACGGCGCTGGGCTATACGCTATGGTCATTTTTTCTCAACGGCGCCTGCCTGTTAACCTGGGCGATGATTGCGCGGCGGCGGGAAGCGTCGCGTTATCTGGCGCAACAGTGGAAAAAAGGCATTTTTGGCGGGATTGGCACTATGGGATCTTATGGGCTGGCGCTATGGGCCATGACCCAGGCGCCGCTGGCGGTGGTCGCCGCGCTGCGTGAGACGTCGATTTTATTCGGCGCGCTGATAGCCTGGCTGTTGCTTAAAGAGAAAGTGGCCGGGCTACGTCTGGTGGCGGCTGGCGGGATTGCCCTCGGGGCGATTTTACTCCGTCTGTCATGATTGCCCAATAACAGCCGCAAACGTAACACATTCTCGGCAACATTTGTTGCCGCTTTTGTTTACATATCCTGCCGTTCCTTCGTCTGCCATTGCTGGTCGCTGTCTGGCCTTCTTTTTCTGGTGTGATAGATTCCTCTCGCATTTATGGGAATGCGCAGCAAGTTATTCTTATTTTTTCTTTTTTTGAAAAGTAATCAGCGAAATGAAAAGGCAGAGAAACGTCAATTTGTTGTTGATGTTGGTGTTACTGGTGGCCGTAGGGCAGATGGCGCAAACCATTTATATTCCCGCCATCGCCGATATGGCACAAGCGCTAAACGTCCGGGAAGGCGCCGTCCAGAGCGTAATGGCTGCTTACCTCCTGACCTACGGCGTCTCGCAACTGTTTTACGGCCCGCTTTCCGACCGGGTTGGACGCCGCCCGGTAATCCTCGTCGGCATGTCTATTTTTATGGTAGCGACTCTGTTCGCCATGACCACGCATAGTTTGACGGTGTTGATTGCCGCCAGCGCCATGCAAGGGATGGGAACCGGCGTTGGCGGAGTAATGGCGAGAACGCTCCCGCGCGATCTGTATGAAGGAACGCAACTTCGTCACGCCAATAGCCTGTTAAATATGGGGATTCTGGTCAGCCCGCTGTTAGCGCCGCTGATTGGCGGTCTGCTGGACACCCTGTGGAACTGGCGCGCTTGTTACGCTTTCCTGCTGGTGCTTTGCGCTGGCGTCACCTTCAGCATGGCGCGCTGGATGCCGGAAACCCGCCCCGCCGGCGCGCCGCGCACACGGCTGATCGCCAGCTATAAAACGCTGTTTGGCAACGGCGCATTTAACTGTTATCTGCTGATGCTAATCGGCGGGCTGGCTGGCATTGCGGTCTTTGAAGCCTGTTCTGGCGTGCTGATGGGGGCAGTATTAGGTCTCAGCAGTATGGTGGTAAGCATTCTGTTTATTCTGCCGATTCCGGCGGCGTTCTTCGGCGCCTGGTTTGCCGGACGCCCGAATAAACGCTTCTCAACCCTGATGTGGCAGTCAGTTATTTGCTGTCTGCTGGCAGGTCTTATGATGTGGATTCCCGGCTGGTTTGGCGTGATGAACGTCTGGACGCTACTCATCCCCGCAGCGCTGTTTTTCTTCGGCGCCGGGATGTTATTTCCACTGGCCACCAGCGGCGCGATGGAGCCGTTTCCGTTCCTCGCAGGCACCGCTGGCGCGCTGGTCGGCGGGCTGCAAAATATTGGTTCCGGCGTACTGGCGTGGCTTTCGGCAATGCTGCCGCAAACCGGTCAGGGCAGTCTGGGACTGTTGATGACCCTTATGGGATTGCTGATCCTGGCGTGCTGGCTGCCGCTGGCGTCACGGATATCGCATCAGGGGCAGACGGTTTAACGTTCCCCTCGCCCGGCTTTTTGCCGGGCGTTTCACATTCCGGCGCGATCATCGCATTGAGCAGGGGCTCCTGCGCCGGACGCCACGCTCCTTCTTCGCCGTCATAAAACTGAGTGTCCGCGTTTATCGCATACGGAATATGCGCTTTTTTCAGCTCGCAGGCCATAAAACGGGCAAACGCGAACTGTGAAGCGACCGGCGTCATTTTTATCGACTCTCCCGGCGCCCATCCGCCCACCCAGCTTGCATGGCCGGTCTTATGCTGCCAGCGAACCGCAGCGTTAATCCGTGCCCGAATTGCCGCTTTTTCCGCCGCCGTGCCTGACGTCCACGGATATTTACCGCCGCTTTTCAGGGGTCCCCACGGGAAGATGTGCCACTCCGCCAGTACATAGTTCTGGCTTTGCGCCGGCAGTTTAAGCGCCGACAAATCCTCCGGCGCGGCGCGCATGCGGGGGGCAACGAAAATCATCCGCTGTGGATCAATGGCGTGAATCAGGCGGATGGTTTTGTCATATACGCGATTCAGCGACGCCATATTATGATTGAGTTTGTCGGCAGGCTCATAAATGAGATCGAACCCCAGAAGCGGGGATGTCTGACCAAAATAGCGCGCGACCACGCTCCACCAGTTGATCAGCTCCTTTTCATGGCTGGCGCTGGGATCGGTTTTATACGCATCCGCCTGATAGGCAATAATGGGTATGACGCCATAGTATTCGCAGGCTTCTACCAGCTTACGCAAATGGATGAGGCGCGCTTCCGTCGGCGCGCCTGCCACACGGATACGGACATGCGTTAACCCTTTTGCCTTAAAATCCCGCACGACCAGCGGATCAAACTCGCGGATACCCCGTTCCGTTCGCGCCCAGTCAACATCCATCCCAACGCCAAGCTGCTGCGCATAGCGCGCCGCCGTCAAAGGCATCGGTTTCGCATAGACGACCGCGCTGGTCAGCATGAGAGAGGCAATAAGCGGTTTAAACACGACGCCCCCTAAAATTTTTACCACGGTGATAGCACGTATTTAGCATATTCACTCCCGGCAGGTGTAGCGACAAAGCGTAATAAATCTTCACACCTGTTCCTGCAACCAGCGAATAAATGCCTCGATTTTCGGCCACTGCCTGCCAGGCAGAGTGGTGACATAATAATGCTGATGACATTTCAGCCTCATGTCACCAAAAGGCGCAATCAGTTCTCCGCTGTCGAGACGCTTTTGCACCAGCCGTTTACGCCCCATCGCCACGCCAATGTGGTTCATCGCGGCAATCACCGCTAAATCAGAACGATCGAAGCCAATGCCGGATGAATCCGGCAAATTTACTGCAAAATGCTGCGCCCAACTGTGCCACTCATCGGTGCCCGAATCGTTACTCCACGCCTGTCTGTCGTGTAAGAGCGTACAGTGCCGCAGGTTATTCAGGTTGTCCTGCAAGGCGAAACGATGGGCGTAATCCGGGCTGCAAACGGGCAAAATCGCCTCATCCATTAAAAAATGGTGCGTGAGCTGCGCCGACGGCGCATCGTCAAAATAGATAGCCAGGTCAATGCCGGCACGCTGTAGGTTAACGTTATCGTTGCCGGTCAGCATAGTGAGAGAAATTGACGGATAGCGACGGGTAAAGTCCCCCAGCGCGGGTACCAGCCAGCACTGGGCGATAGAGGGACGGGAATACACGGTCAACGTGCCGGACAGTTCCTGATTTTTGATATCGAGGATTTCCTGATTCAACGTATCCAGCGACGATTTCAGCGCCCAGAATACCCGTTTGCCTTCATGGGTAAGCTCCACTTTACGGTGAGAGCGGACAAATAGCTGGATTCCCAACTCGGCTTCCAGTTGATTGATACGATGACTTACCGCACTGGGGCTTAACGACAGCTCATCTGCCGCCAGAGCAAAGGACTGGTGTCTGGCCGCGACTTCAAAAGTATAGAGTTTGGATAACTGCCAGCCGTTGAGTAAGCGGTTTCGGGTATCGCGAAGGGGTTCCATGGCAACCTCAGTCATCTTTTAATTTCCCGAAGTGTAAAAAAACACGCTGAAAAAATCCGCACATAGATGAAGCAAAATGAACCATATCGCAAAATAAAAGCAATATTAGATGGAAATCACATAGTTGAGTCAATTTACATCATGTGAATGGCAAATTATATCGTTTGTCAGGGGGTGCTGTTTTTCTGTCCAATAAGAACAGATTAATCACAGGGTAGGTGAGATATGCACGCTCAAATCTGGGTAGTGAGCACGCTGCTGATCAGCATCGTGTTAATCGTATTGACCATCGTGAAGTTTAAATTCCACCCCTTCCTCGCGTTACTGCTCGCCAGTTTCTTTGTCGGCGCGATGATGGGCATGGGGCCGCTGGAGATGGTCACGGCGATAGAAAACGGAATAGGCGGTACGCTCGGTTTTCTGGCCGCCGTTATCGGTCTTGGCACCATCCTCGGCAAAATGATGGAGGTTTCCGGCGCGGCGGAACGCATCGGGCTTACGCTCCAGCGCTGCCGCTGGCTCTCTGCTGACGTGATCATGGTACTGGTGGGGCTGATTTGCGGTATCACGTTGTTCGTGGAAGTGGGCGTCGTGTTGCTCATCCCACTGGCGTTTTCTATCGCTAAAAAAACCCACACCTCGCTGCTGAAGCTGGCCATTCCGCTGTGTACCGCGCTGATGGCCGTCCATTGCGTGGTACCGCCGCATCCGGCTGCGCTGTTTGTCGCAAATAAACTGGGGGCGGATATTGGCTCGGTGATTGTCTACGGTCTGCTGGTCGGGCTGATGGCCTCATTGGTCGGCGGCCCGCTGTTCTTAAAGTTTCTGGGTAATCGTCTGCCGTTCAAGCCCGTACCGACAGAGTTTGCGGATCTTGAAGTGCGCGCCGAAAACACCCTGCCGTCGCTGGGCGCAACGCTGTTTACCGTTCTGCTGCCGATTGGCCTGATGCTGGTGAAAACCGTCGCTGAACTGAATATGGCGAAAGACGGCACGTTGTACACGCTGCTGGAGTTTATCGGTAATCCGATCACCGCAATGTTTATCGCTGTCTTTGTGGCGTATTACATACTCGGTCTGCGCCAGCATATGAGTATGAGCGCGCTACTTACCCACACCGAAAACGGCTTTGGCGCCATTGCGAACATCCTGCTGATTATCGGCGCGGGCGGCGCGTTCAACGCCATTCTCAAAAGTAGCGGGCTGGCGGACACGCTGGCGGTGATCCTCTCAAATATGCATATGCACCCGATTCTGCTGGCATGGCTGGTAGCGCTGATTCTGCACGCGGCGGTCGGCTCTGCGACGGTGGCGATGATGGGCGCCACCGCGATTGTTGCGCCCATGCTGCCGCTCTATCCTGACGTCAGCCCGGAGATCATTGCGATTGCCATTGGTTCCGGCGCCATTGGCTGCACGATCGTGACCGATTCCCTGTTCTGGCTGGTCAAGCAGTATTGCGGCGCTACGCTGAATGAAACGTTTAAATACTATACGACGGCCACGTTTATCGCATCTGTCGTTGCACTGGCTGGCACATTCCTGCTTTCCTTTATCATCTGATCGTAAAGAGACGTACTATGGAAAACATACAAAAGCTCATCGCCCGGTATCCTTTGGTCGAGGATCTGGTCGCCCTCAAAGAAACCACCTGGTTTAACCCGGGCGCCACCTCTCTTGCACAAGGTCTACCGTATGTCGGCCTGACGGAGCAGGACGTAAACGCCGCCCATGACCGTCTGGCGCGCTTTGCGCCGTATCTGGCGAAAGCGTTTCCGCAAACCGCTGCCGCTGGCGGCATGATCGAATCTGACGTGGTCGCTATTCCGGCCATGCAAAAGCGGCTGGAAAAAGAGTATGGGCAAACGATCGACGGTGAAATGCTGTTAAAAAAAGACAGTCACCTGGCAATCTCTGGTTCCATTAAAGCGCGCGGCGGTATCTACGAGGTGCTAACGCACGCGGAAAAACTGGCGCTGGAGGCGGGTCTGTTAACCACCGACGATGACTATAGCGTGTTGCTTTCGCCGGAATTTAAACAATTCTTCAGCCAGTACAGTATCGCCGTCGGTTCAACCGGCAATCTGGGGCTATCGATCGGTATCATGAGCGCCTGCATCGGTTTTAAAGTGACGGTACATATGTCTGCCGACGCCCGCGCCTGGAAAAAAGCGAAGCTGCGTAGCCACGGCGTGACGGTCGTGGAATACGAAGATGATTACGGCGTGGCGGTTGAGCAGGGTCGTAAAGCAGCGCAATCCGATCCAAACTGTTTCTTTATCGACGATGAAAACTCCCGCACGCTATTTCTGGGCTATGCGGTAGCGGGTCAGCGTCTGAAAGCGCAATTCGCGCAGCAGGGACGCGTCGTTGACGCCAGTCACCCACTGTTTGTTTATCTACCGTGCGGCGTTGGCGGCGGCCCTGGCGGCGTCGCCTTTGGCCTAAAACTGGCGTTTGGCGACAACGTCCACTGTTTCTTTGCCGAACCGACTCATTCACCCTGCATGTTACTCGGCGTTTATACCGGTCTGCACGATGCCATCTCAGTACAAGATATCGGTATTGATAACCTGACGGCGGCTGACGGCCTGGCGGTAGGTCGCGCTTCGGGCTTTGTTGGTCGGGCAATGGAGCGTCTGCTTGACGGCCTTTATACCTTAGACGATCAAACAATGTATGACATGCTGGGCTGGCTGGCGCAGGAGGAAGGAATTCGACTGGAGCCATCAGCTCTGGCGGGGATGGCCGGGCCACAGCGCATTTGCGCCGCCGCCGAGTATCAGCAAAGGCATGGATTCAGTCAGACGCAGCTCGGCAACGCGACGCATCTGGTATGGGCAACCGGGGGCGGCATGGTGCCGGAGGATGAAATGGAACAATACCTGGCGAAAGGACGCTAATACTCGCTCAGTGCCGGAAAGACGGCTGCGCCATCCGGCACGCCATCGCCTGATGGCGCTACGCTTATCAGGCCTGTGACGCTAACGCAGCATCGCCATCAACTCCTCCGGCGAGCGATGCTGTTTCAGTAAATCCCGCATCACCCGCATATGCGGCGAGGAGTAGTTAAAAAAGGTCTGGTAGCCCTCGCAAAGCTGATTTTTCCCCTGGCTATCCCGATGCTCAGGGCATCCGCCGCCGCAAAATCGTAATAAAGAACACTTCTGACATTCAGCGCTTAGCGGCGCCTTGTCCGGCGCTTCAGCGCCATTCCTGCCGCCGCACCACTGCTGTAGCGTCTCATCAAAAAGGCGGACCGAGATACGCTGAATATCTTCACGTACCCAAATATCAAATACGCTATTTAAAAACCGCCCCCAGTCTGCTGAACACAATGAATCCTCGGTCAACATTCCGTTCCGGTCATGTTCCAACAATGGGATAAAATGGACATTGCGAATGCCGAGCCGTTGTAAGTTACGGTACAGTTGCTGAGGGCGCTGGCTATTCTGGCGGTTTACGACGACCTGAATCTGGTCATCACTCACGACAATGTCCTGACGTCCTGTCATATAAAATTCCCGATAAATGCAATAAGTTGGCGAATATGGGTAACAGCAAACAGGATTGCGAGCGACAACACCGCGAGGGAGATCAAAAATTTGTCACGCACGACATGAGTTTCGGAAAAATCGCTATGCGCGACATCCATCAAATTACGACTCAGGGTATAACGCCAAAGAATCACCGCCACTATCGCCAGAACGCTGATTGACACCCAGAACAAGAACCCCGCCTGATGCCAGTGGTGCCTGACGGCTAACGCCATTAACGCCCCGTATCCCAGCAGCGTGCGAAACCAGGCCAGTGACGTACGTTCCGGTTGCAGCCCCGGATCGTTCTGCCGACGGGCTTTACGACTATCCGGCATACAGTACCAGCCCCATTACAATCACCGCGACAATCATCAAAATAACGCTGATGATCAACAGGCTATGGGTATAAGGCAAATCCTCTTTCAGACGCATCGCTTTTTCATTACGTAACCAGCGTAGATAGCCATAAATCGCCAGGCCGCCCGCAAACAGACACAACAGTAGCGCCAGCAGTTCACGGATCACCGGCGTGGCAAAATCCGGGGCGAGCTGATCAAGACCGACGCCTGCCGCCAGAAATCCCAGCGAGGTGCGAATCCACGCCAGAAAGGTACGCTCATTTGCCAGTGAGAAGCGATAATCCGGCGCTTCTCCGAGGCGGGAAATCTTCATTACGACTCCTTTGTCTCTTACTTCTACATCTATCCGGCCTGTATAATGATTTTACAGGCCGGATCGGTGCCACTCCGCATGTTAATCAGAACTTCTGCTGCTTGTCTTCTATTTTCACGCCTTGCGTAGGCAACCCCGTGTCGTAGTCGCGCACCACCGGCGAATAACCGTCTTGCGGACGCGGACGAAAAGCGCCCATCCAGCGCGGCTGCGCGGTTTTACGCCACGGGCGCAGACTCCACTGATAGGTCCGGAACGGATCGCGAATTTTGTCCATATAATCGAGCAGCGCGTCGTGCATCTGGTCGCGAACATTGACGAATTCGGGGGCATCAATCAGATTATGCAGCTCACCGGGATCATTATATCTGTCATAAAGTTCATCGCTGGTAAACAGATTCAGCACCAGTTTATAGTGGTCTGTCACCCAGCAGCGTACCGGAATAAACCCGCCGAAGCTGTCATGCTCTATTTCATAGCGGTTGAACTCTACCATCACGCCGCGCGACGGTTCGGCGGCAAGCAGATTTTCGCCCGGCAGAATCTCCGGCTTTTCAATTTCCGCCAGCGCCATCATCGTCGGCAGTAAATCAATATGGCTCACCGGCGTGTTGATCTGGCGAGCTTCTCCCTGCGGCGCGCGGATAATTAGCGGGATACGGGTAATGTCATCGTACATCGCCGCGCCTTTGCTGATAAGCCGATGCGCGCCCATCATTTCGCCATGATCGGAGGTATAAATCACCCAGGTGTTTTCCCGCTGCTGCGGCGTGAGCGACGTCATTACCCGGCCAATCTGATCGTCGACAAAATCATTACAGGCAAAATAGAGCGGATGGCGGTAGCGGCCATCTTCGCCGACCGGCGACGGCATAGCCTGCGCCCATAACCGGTGATGCTCAGGCTTATCGGCAAGCGAGTCATGCGCCTTTGCGCCCAGGTCGTAGTAAAAATCCTGATATTTTTCCAGATACTCAACCGGACAGGTAAAAGGATGATGCGGTTCGTCATAGGAGACTACCAGCAGAAAAGGTGTTGCCGATCGTTCCGGGCGCTGAAGAAAATCGACCGCCCGATTGCTGATGCGGTGCGCCCAGGTAAAGGTTTCATCAATATTATTGGCGCGTAAATCGTCGATGCTGTTCAGCCCGTTCCGCCACAAACCGATCTCTTTATCCGTCAGCTCCGCAAGATAATTGGCGCCGTCATACCAGTAATCGGCATCCCACTCAGGCGGACACTCGCCGGTGCCGAAGTAGTCATGCCCGTCCAAATGCCATTTGCCGATATAACAGGTGTGATAACCGACATCTTTAAAATAACGCCCCATCGTAGAGATGTTTTTTCCCGGCGCGATATTGTTCGTCCACGGGCCAGACTGATTGGCGTAAATGCCGGTAAACAGCCCCGCGCGCGCTGGCGTGCAAACCGGCGAACAGGTGTACGCGGAATTAAAGCGGATACCTTCTGCCGCCAGATTATCTATATTGTTCGTATTCAACGGCTTACCACTATAGCACCCCACCATATTGGTGGCCTGCGTATCGGTCATGATGAGCAGAAAATTAGGCCGGGTCATACTTCATCCTTCGCGTTAGAGAGACATATGACAGCCGCAGAACGACGCGCCTGCCAGTTGCTGTAAAACAGATACGCTACGACCGCCGCGGTGGTGCCGTAGCTGAAGATCGTCAACCATTGGGTACGGTAGCCCCCGAATTGCGCCAGGCCGGAATAGACGCCAACCATCGCAAACAGGATGCCGACGGCGGCGATTTTCGCGTTTTTCCACGGCTTCATATCTACTGCAAACGCATCCTGAAATTTGAAAGGCGCGGCGCGCGGCGCAATCGCGCCAATAATCAGCATCACGACGACGTTGATACAGAATGTGCAGGCCAGTACATAGAGAAAGTGAAAATCAAACTTCACCAGATAATTGATGGTGATATAGCTAACGATGCCGATCCCCATGGCGACTTTAGCGGCCAACGCCGGAATGCGCGGAAAGAAGAAGCCCATAATGATAATCGTCACCAGCGGTACGTTATAAATCCCGTTCAACTGTTTCATCCAACTGTAGAGCCCTTCCGGCGCATTAGCGATCCACGGCGCGACCAGTATTGAAATTATCGCAATAAAAAAGCCAAACTGACGCCCAACGCGGACCAGGCGCTCAGGCTGCGCATTTTCGTTAATCACGCGACGATAAATGCCCATGCTGAATAAGGTGCTGGCGCTGTTTAAAAAACCGTTAAACGTGCTAATAACCGCGCCAAATAAAACCGCGCCGAAAAAACCGACCAATGGCGTGGGAAGGACGTTATTCACTAATGTCGGATAAGCCATATCCGCTTTCGGCAAGTCCTGATAAAGATGAAAAGCGATTAAGCCTGGCAAAACCAATACCAGCGGATCGAGCATTTTCAGGACGGCTGTCAATAACGCGCCCTTCTGTCCTTCCGCCAGGCTTTTAGAGGCCAGCGTACGCTGAACAATGCCCTGATTCGTACACCAGTAAAAAGTATTTACCAGAATCAGCCCGGTAAACGCCGCGCCAATCGGCAGCGGGTCGGACGCGCCGCCAATAGAGTTTAATTTTTCCGCGTGTACGGTGGTGAGCTGTTCGATGCCCTGGAGCAAGCTGCCTTTTCCCATCGCAATCAGGCCAAAGACAGGGACCAGCAGACCGCCAATAACCAGCCCGATACCGTTAATCGAATCCGCGACGGCCATCGCCCGCAGCCCGCCGATGACCGCGTAAATAATGCCTGCCAGCCCCAGCAGAATCACCAACAGCCAGATTGCCGCGCCATGTGAGATATTCAGCGACTCGCCGATATGAAACAGGCTGTTAAGCGCCAGCGCGCCGGAATAGAGCACAATCGGCAGGAAACAGACGCCTGTCGCGATCAAAAAACAGAAGTCGATGATAATACGCGTCGTTTTGTCATAACGCTCTTCCAGAAAATCGGGAATAGTGGCGATCCCACGCTGTAAATAGCGCGGCAGGAAAATCAACGCCAGAAAGATAAGCGTCACGGCGGACGTGACCTCCCAGCCCATTACCGACATCCCGCTTTTATAAGCCTGTCCGGACAGACCGACCAGTTGTTCGGTAGAGAGATTGGTCAACATTAACGATGCGGCAATCACCGGCGCTTTTAGCGAACGTCCGGCAAGAAAATAACCCTGTTGGGAACCGGTATCCGTTTTACGCACCTTCCACCAGGTGACGATCGCCACCAGCAGAGTAAAGCCGACAAAGCTCAGAATTTGTAGCATATTCATTTCATAGCCCTTTTTTCATTATGTCCCGGTAGCGGTAGGGGCAACGCGAGATATTACTTACCGGGTCAGGCAGCCGAATTTCTTAAAATACAAACATGATATCCCTGAACGGCTGTTTTTCTGTTAAGTTCAGGTTACTGGCATAATTCTCCGGCGGGATAATAAAATGAATGGAAATTTGCAAAGTTCGCATGTAAAAAACGAAACTACGTATAATATTCCGCTACTCATTAACGAAAATGTGATCTCCAGCGGAATTTCATTGATTTCGCTATGGCATACCTACGCCGACGAACATTATCGGGTTATCTGGCCCCGCGATAAAAAGAAGCCGCTAATCGCTAACTCCTGGGTCGCTGTCTATACCGTACAAGGCTGTGGAAAGATCTTACTTAAAGACGGCGAGCAAATAACGCTAAACGGAAACTGTATTATTTTTTTAAAACCTACCGACATCCAGTCTTATCACTGCGAAGGATTAGTTTGGGAACAATACTGGATGGAATTCACGCCAACCAGTGTGATGGATATTCCTATTCGGCAACAAAGCGTTATTTATAATGGCGAAATTTATAATCAGGAGTTAATGGAGGTTTCACAATTAATTACTGTAGCAGAGCCTGTTAAGAATAATATTGCCGTCGCGTTTCTCGCCAAAATAATTTATCAATGGATTTACCTGATCTGCGCAGACGGTAAAGCAGACCCACAAAGAGTGCAGATTGAGAAATTACTGGCCGCGCTACACGCCAGCCTGCAACGGCGCTGGAGCGTCGCAGAAATGGCGGCGGCGATCCCCTGTAGCGAAGCCTGGCTGCGCCGCCTGTTTCTACGTTATACCGGTAAGACGCCGAAAGAATACGTTATGGATGCCCGGCTTGAACTGGCGTTATCACTGTTAAAGCAGGAAGGAAATACGGTAAGTCAGGTAGCGGATACGCTGAACTTCTTTGACTCGTTCCATTTCAGCAAAGCATTTAAGCATAAGTTTGGCTATGCGCCGTCGGCGGTGTTGAAACATACGAAGTAACATGCCGGACGACGCGTAGTGTTTTCATCGCTAACCCATTCCCCAAAAAATCACCGCCAGTAGCTGCGGCGTGATAATGCGCAGGAACATCACCAACGGGTAGACGGTCGCGTAAGAGAGCGCCGCCGCGCCGCTGGTCGCGTGCAGGTTGTTGGCAAATGCCAGCGCCGGCGGATCGGTCATCGAACCGGCCAGCATCCCGCACAGCGTCAGATAGTTCATTTTGGCAAAAATCCGCGCCAGCAAGCCGACGGTAATCAGCGGGATAGCGGTGATAAAAATACCGTAGCCAATCCAGCTTAGCCCTTCGCCCTGCGTCAGCGTATCGACAAAATCGCCGCCGGATTTCAGCCCGACGACCGCCAGAAACAGAACAATCCCTAACTCACGCAGCGCGAGGTTGGCGCTCGGCGGCATAAACCAGTACAGCTTGCCGATGCTGCCGATACGCCCCAAAATTAGCGCCATGATCAGCGGCCCGCCGGCCAGCCCCAATTTTAACGCAACCGGGAATCCCGGCACAAACAACGGAATCGACCCAAGCAGAACCCCCAGTCCGATGCCGATAAACACCGGCAGCATCTGCACCTGCTGCAGTTTTTGCTGCGCGTTGCCGACCACATTGGCTACCGCATCAATCGAAGCAGAACGCCCCACCAGATTGAGAATGTCGCCAAACTGCAGGCTGGCGTCGCTGCTGGCGACCAGCTCAACGCCCGCGCGGTTAAGACGGGAGATAACCACGTCATAACGCTCTTTAAAGTGCAAATCGCGGATACGTTTGCCGAGCACTTTTTCGTTGGTGACGACCACACGCTCGACGCGTAAATCCGTGCCGCGCGTCGACAACGAGGTGTCCACTTCCTTGCCGATCACCAGTTGCGCGTTATGCAGGTCGGTAGATTGGCCGACGAGGTGCAGCAGGTCGCCTGCCTGGATAATCGTCCCCGGCGACGGCACCATCAGCGTGTCGTCGCGTTTCAGGCGTGAGCAAATGATTTTATCGCTGTTCAGGATCGGCACATCCTGGATAGCCATATTATTGAGGTTCGGATTCTCGACACGGATATTCATTGTTTGAATTAATGTATGACCGTTAGCGAGAGAGGATTCGTGCTTCTGCGCCTCCGCCTCGACGTTAACGCGAAAAATCAGCCGCATCAGCCACATGGTGAGCAAAATACCGCAGATGCCAAACGGATACGCCATCGCATAGCTCATCCCCATCTGATCCACCAGATCCACTGGCGTTCCCAGATCGCGCAGGATTTGCTGACCCGCCCCTAACGCAGGCGTATTGGTGACTGCGCCGGAGAAAATCCCCAGCACCACTGGCAGCGGAATAGCGAAAATTTTATGCAGAATCGCGGTGACCAACCCGCCCATAATCACAATCAGAACAGCAAACAGATTGAGACGCAGCCCGGAAACGCGCAGCGAGGCGAAAAACCCCGGCCCCACCTGTATGCCGATGGTATAAACAAAAAGAATCAGGCCGAATTCCTGGATAAAGTGCAGCATATCGCCGCTCAGCGTCACCCCAGCCTGATCGACGAAGTGGCCGACGATAATACCGCCGAACAGAACGCCGCCAATACCAAAGCCGACACCGCGCACTTTAATGTTGCCGATCCATAAACCGACAACCGCCACCAACGCCAGAACGCTGACCGTCAATGCGATATCACTCATCTTTTCTTCCCTGTGAGTAACATTTCAATTTATAGGGATTATGACTGAACCGTTAAGGCATATATACAGCATGGCGCACATTCTCATGTTACAAAACCGCCCAGACGTCCTGACTTCGGCAGCGTCTTACCCTTTTTCGTGGCATAAAAAAGCCCCGCCATCTCTGGCGGGGCAAGGCAAGGAGCTCATTAGCTATTTAATGCGGAGCGTTCGTTAATGGCGATACGCTGCGGCGCAATGGTTTCCGGCTCGTTGCGGGTTAAATCAATATGCAGCAGGCCGTTGGTAAACGTCGCGCCGGAAACTTCCATATTCTCAGCCAGCGTAAAGCTCAGGCTAAAAGGCTGCATGACCAGGCCCTGATGTAACCATTTGGGCTCGTTTTCCGGCTGTTCCGGCGTGCCTTTCACCGTCAGGCGCGTGCCTTCCAGTTGAATATCCAGATCTTCCTGACGGAAACCGGCTAACGCTAAGGTAATGCGATAATGGTTATCGTCGCTTTTTTCGATGTTATAGGGCGGGAAGCTCTGGCTTTCGCCGCTGTTTTGCAGCGCATTGGCCAGCTTGTCAAAACCGATCCATTGACGCAGCAGTGGGGATAAATCGTAGTTACGCATAATCATTTCTCCTTCTAAGAAGCGAGTTTTTACCTTCACACTTTACGTGCGAATATGCTCCCTGACGGCGAGCATGGGATGACAGGCCGCGCAACGCGACCCGACGGAATCAGTTAATTTCGATACGGCGCGGTTTGTTCGCTTCCGGAATCACGCGCTCCAGTTCGATATACAGCAGCCCGTTGACCAGGTTTGCGCCGCGAACGTGAATGTTCTCCGCTAACTGGAACTTACGTTCAAAGTTACGCTCGGCAATGCCCTGATACAGGTAAGTACGTTCTTTCTGCTCGTCCGCATGAGCACCTTTTACCACCAGTAAATTATCCTGGGCAGTAATCTCCAGTTCGCTTTCCGCGAAACCGGCAACGGCAATGGCGATGCGGTAGTGGTTTTCGTCTACCAGCTCAACGTTGTACGGAGGGTAGCCGCCATTACTTTGGCTTTGGTTATTTTCAAGCAGGTTAAACAGACGGTCAAAACCAATGGCAGAACGGTACAGCGGGGATAAATCAAAGTTACGCATAATCATAAACTCCTGAAATCAGCGAGAATGTCAGACCTTCCATCATGGACAGGCCAGGATTGCCAGAACACCCATCAGGCGTGCCCTTCTATTCACTACGTCTTATAAATGGGTCTGAATACGTACTTTTCAAGTATTTTAATCCGACTTTTTTTTGCAGTTTATTGGCTATTGCATAGACTGGTTGGGACAGCACTGATTGTTAAAGTGCGATTACCGCCACAGTGCCACGTACTGGTGATGTTATTTTTAGCAACGGATCGCTATAACTCATCATGCAAATAACGACAACCAACAGATGAATGAGTGATGATAAAAAACGTGTGGTTAACGCTGATAATATGGAATGGGATGCTTTTATTAGGCGGTTGTTCAAGCGTCATGTCGCACACCGGCGGTAAAGAGGGTACTTATCCTGGCACGCGCGCCAGCGCTACGATGATCGGTAACGATGAGACAAACTGGGGCACCAAATCGTTGGCTATCCTGGATATGCCGTTTACCGCCGTGATGGATACGATCCTTCTGCCGTGGGACATCTTCCGCAAAGACAGTTCGGTAAGATCGCGCGTAGAGAAAAGCGAGGAGGAGACGAAAATGACCAATGCCGTCATCCCCCCGGCGAAGATGCCTCCTCCCTGATTTATCGCCCGGTTTCCGTCACCCATAGCTGACGGAACCCTTTCACCTCTTCCATCCATGCGACGTGTCGCCCATCCGGTGAAAAAACGACGGCGTCCGCAGACGGCGGGTTGTCGTGCCTGGCGGTTAAGAAGTCGATCTTCCCACTTTGTGCGTCGCAGCAGGCAATCCGATTTTCCAGCACCAGTCCCAGCCATTTACCCGACGGATGCCAGTTAAACGCTGACTGTACGCCGGTCGCATGATGCGTTAACTGCCAGGGCTCGCCTCCCTGCGGCGATATCAGCCATAGTTGCGCTACGCCGTTATCGTCCCGCATCAAAAAGGCGATCGCCGTCGCCTGCGGATTACTGCGGACCCAGTGGCGTGGTTCATTAGTGAGTCCAGGATAAACACGCTGGTGAGTGAAGGTAAGACGCCGCTGAACTACGCCCAACGGCGGCGATGGCATCGTTGATTCGGTTCCCGTCAGCGGCGTGTCGCCTGCCTGTTTCCAGCCGTTTTCATGACACGGTAAATCGACAATAAACAGCTCCGGGACTTTTTGGCCCGTCAGCGACAGCGTATCGCCAATAAAGGCGATCTGGCGGTTGCCCACCCAGCCCTCTTCATAGGCGCGGTTAATATCATCGCTGCCAGGTCTCGGCGCAGGCGTCGTGCGGCTAACCAGTACGCACCAGTGGCTACCGCTGTATTCGCGCGGATGCTGAACCGGCACCGTTACCGGCCCATACGGCACGGCCACGCCGACATTACGCAGATCCAGCGCCGGATCTCGCTCATGCAGAACGTGGTCATTATAGGTAAAACTCACCAGCTCGCCGTTCGGGCTAAATACATGGACGTGGCTGCCGCCGCGCAGCGCGCCGGGAGTATACGGCGCAGTAATATCCATCGCATCGAGGTTAGTCACGCCTCCCGGCGTTGCAATAACGCCCCGACGGTGGTGGAAATCGTAATGCCACGTCTCATCAGGGTTTTCAGGGCCATGAATAAACACATAGTGATTGTCGGCAGGATGCACCGTCACCACGCCGACATGCGCGCCCTGCACAGCGCGATAAATCACCTCCACGTCGCCGGTATGCACATTGACACGCTCAATGGTCTTGCCCGTAAATGACGCGCCTGAAGGCCGTACATCAAAGACCAGCCACTGGCTGTCAGGTGTCCAGGTATTGGTGTTGGTAAGCTGGTGATGGCGCGGCGTAAAGGTGATTTGTTTCATAGGATGTCCTGATAAGAGACGATGCTCGCCATCATACTTCACACGGGCTTCACTTTCAGGCTTTAGCGTATCGTTGAGATAGCCAGGCCCGATGGCGCCACGCCACCGGGCCGTCAGGGTCTTATTTCTCCTGCGCCAGCCGGATACTGCGCTCTATCACCGCCCGCCGGGCGTCACCCGCCGGCAGCAGCTTCAGCATCATCTCCCAGGCCGCCACCGCCTCATCAAAACGCTGCTGCTCAAAGGCGCTGAACGCATACAGGCTTAACACCCGGATATCCGTGTGGTCGCGGCTCACCAGCCGACGCAGCAGCTCCCCGCCGCGGCGGTTATCCTCCGGGTCGGACGAGCGCGTCAGCGCCTCCGCGTAGCCCAGCGCCGCATCGCGGTTTTTCGGGTCCAGGCGGTAGGCGTTCGCATACGCCCCGGTGGCGGTACCGGCATTACCCAGTACCATACCGGTGCGCCCCAGCATGAGCCAGCCCTCAACATTGCCGGCATCATTTTGCAGGCGGGTGCGCAGCCCCAGCGCCAGCCGCGCCATCTCCTCTTCATTCAGCGGCTGCGCCTGCGGGTCCAGCGCCCGCGCCAGCAGCCCCGGCGTCTGCGCCGTCGCCTGCCGCCAGGCCCTGACCTGCTGATAGCTGCCGGTCTGTGAGTAACTGATGGCGGCCACGACCAGCGCCATAACCACGCCCGGAAGATACACCCCCACCCCTGCGCGTGGTCCCGCCGCAGGAATGGCGTCAGCCAGGACGTCCTGTCTGATACGCACCCGCCGGCGCGTGCGGGCAACGATTATCCACCCGCCCGCCACGATGGCGGCCAGCGGCAGCACCCACAGCAGCACCGTCAGCGGGGTCAGCGGCGGGTCGTAGGTGACGAAGTTGCCGTAGCGCGCCACCATGTAATCGATGATTTGCTGGCGGCTCTTCCCCTCCTGCATCAGGTCATACACCCTGCGGCGCATGTCGGTGGCTATCATCGCGTTCGAGTCCGCAATGCTGTTGTTCTGGCATTTCGGGCAGCGCAGCTGCTCCGTGAGCTGGCGGAACTGCTGCTCCTGCGCTTCATCTTTAAACGGCATCACGTCGGTGGTCGCCCGTGCTGACCCGGAGATAACCAGCGCCAGCATCAGCATCACCATGCCCGGTAACAGTCTCATTGCGCCGCCTCCCGGCTGTATCTGTCCCACAGCGGTTTCAGTTCACTTTCCCATACCCGGGCATTCAAATCGCCCGCATGGCGGTAGCGGATAATCCCGTTGCCGTCGATGAGGAAGGTTTCCGGCGCGCCGTACACGCCCAGGTCCAGCCCCAGCATCCCGTCGCTGTCCGATAAACTCAGCGCATACGGGTTACCCAGTTCCTTTAACCAGGCCACCGCCTTCGCCCGGTCGTCCTTATAGTTCAGCCCGACCACCCGGATACCCTGCGCGGCCAGCCGGTTCAGGTACTGATGCTCGGCGCGGCAGGTCGGGCACCAGGTGGCCCAGACGTTAAGCAGCACCGGTTTCC
>NZ_JBKFSQ010000030.1:0-58935 GCF_046569525.1 Salmonella sp. 741265055_HSA
GGGTGAGTGAGCGTAGCCAACACATAAGCGACTTGAAGTATGAAGGGTATATATCGGTAAACTAAAAAGAGCGGCTAAATAATTTATTGTCCCCGATCGCGTTCGTCGTGGTTTTCGGGATACCGCTCGGCCAAAGGAAAGAGGACAGTGTGTTAATTCCGCCAGAATAGCGTTGGCGGAAAATATCGTCTTACGACCTTGTTATGCCAATAATCATTATACCAGGCGACACGCATCCGCTTCCCAGCGATATCCCACCCCGTAGACCGCGCGTATAAATGACTGTTCGGCATCCAGCGATTCCAGTTTACGGCGCAGGTTTTTAATGTGGCTGTCGATAGTACGATCGGTCACCACACGGTAGTCGTCGTAGAGGTGGTTTAACAACTGCTCGCGGGAAAAAACTTTACCCGGTTCAAGCGATAAGGTTTTTAGCAGGCGGAATTCAGCGGGGGTTAAATCCAGCGCTTTACCACACCAGGAGGCCTGAAAGCGGCTTTCATCAATCATTAACGGGCTTTCGGCATCCTGCTGCTGGAGTTCGCGCTGCGGTTTACAGCGGCGCAAAATGGTTTTCACGCGGGCCACGACTTCGCGTGGGCTGTAAGGCTTACAGATATAATCATCGGCGCCGATTTCCAGCCCAAGCAGCCGGTCGATCTCTTCGATTTTGGCCGTGACCATCACAATGGGGATGTCGGAAAAACGACGAATCTCCCGGCATAGCGTCAGACCATCGGTACCCGGCAGCATCAGATCCAGCAGGATCAGATCCGGCGGCGTTTGACGCACATACGGCAGTACCTTGTCGCCGTGATTGATGAGCGTGGGGGCGTAACTCGCCGCGCGTAAGTAGTCAATAAGCAGCTGACCCAGCTTGGGTTCATCTTCAACAATCAAAATGCGCGGCGTGTTTTCATCAATGGGTAATTCAGTCATACTTCTCTCTGTAAATCGCGATCCAGCGGTAACTCTACTGTAATGCTAACCCCGCCAAAAGGCGAATGAGCGGCGTGAAGATGACCGTTATGCGCGTGTACAATATTGACGCATATTGCCAGCCCCAGTCCAGAACCGCCGCTGGCGCGGTTACGGGACACTTCCGTGCGGTAAAAACGGTCAAAAAGCTTTTGTAACTGTTCATCGCTGACGCCCGGTGCAGAATCGGCAAAGGTCAGGAATAATGATTTGTCGCGTTGTTCGGCGGAAATATGCAGGCCGCCGCCGCTGTCGGTGTAGCGCAGACTGTTTTCCAGTAGATTATTAAACAGTTGCATCAGGCGATCCGGGTCGCCGAAGACGGTCATGCTATCCGGCAACGCGTAATGTAACGTTAGCCCCCGGCTGGTAAAGCGCTCTCTGAACGCGCCGCCAGCGACTTCCAACAGGGGAACAAGATCGACGGTCGTTTTTTGGTAAGCCAGCGCGCCCTCGTCAGACAACGACAGCTGATGCAGGTCGTCAACCAGTTTGGTAAGCGTACCGACTTCCGCCTGTAGCGAGGTAACCGATTCTGGCGTGAACTGGCGAACGCCATCCTGAATGGCTTCCAGTTCGCCGCGCAATACCGCCAGCGGCGTGCGCAGTTCGTGGGAAATATCCGCCATAAAGTCGCGGCGCATCTGCTGGTTTTTTTCCAGCGTGCTGGCAAGCTGGTTAAAGTCTTGCGCCAGTTTTCCCAGCTCATCAGCGCTGGTTGGAGTCACGCGCGTGGTAAAATCCCCCGCCGCCAGTCTGTGCGTACCCTCGACCAACCGTTTGACCGGGGCGAGCAGGCCACGCGCCAGCAAAAATGTCGCCAGCGCGGCCAGTAACGTTGATAACGCCACGATCATCCAACTGGCGCGCCGCTGCTGCATATCAAAATTAATATCCGTATTGCGCGTCAGCCGCTCGACAGGAGAGGCGATAATCGCGCCGACTTCGACGCCATTGACCAGAATGGGGCGGCGAGTACCGTCATGCGGCACCGGACCGCGTGGGCCGACCAGCACCCGGCCATTTTGATCGACGACCCAGAACTGGGTGCGCCAACCGTGCGGCGGCATACCGGGGCCGGGTTTATCCCGGTCGTTGTCATGCTCAAATGAACGCAGAATCTGGAAAACGAAGCGATCGTTGTTGCGTAAAAAACGCCAGTTGCCGTGTTGCTGGTACTGGTCGCCCAGCGCATCGCCCAGCATTTGTAGCCGCTGCTCGTTGCCGTGTTTGATATAGTCAATAAATCCGCGTTCAAAACTGACGCGCACGGCCCAATGCATACTGATCAGCAGCACGATGCAGGTGGCGAAAATCGCCAGAAACAGCTTGCCGGTGATTCCGGGCCGCCAGACTTTCATTACAGGCTCCTTTTACGCCGTGAAATGACCATGTTTTGCTGTGTATCGTTCGGCACGCGGGCAAAAATTATCGCCGGTAGCGCGATAATAACCGCCATACATAACCAGGTGTACATAAAGACGTGATGTGTGGCGCTACTGTCTATCCCGATATGCTGTTGGCCAAACATACCCAGCAGCATTCCGGCAATAGTGACGCCGATACTCATCGAGAGCTGCATAATCATCGATAATAAGCTATTGCCGCTGCTGGCCAGCGTATCGGGAAGGTCTTTTAGCGTTAAGGTATTCATGGAAGAAAAGCGCGCCGAGTTCACCATTCCCTGCAAAAGCAGTACCAGCGGCAGGAGATAATACCAGCCGAGCAGCGCGACCGACATAAACAACAGGCTAACCAATGCCAGTCCGAGCGTGGTCGCCACCAGAACCCGACGATAGCCAAAACGGTTAACTATCTGCACCACAATCCGCTTCATTCCCATGCTGCCCAGCACCATGGGGATCATCATCAAACCGGCATGAAACGGTGAAAAACCAAGACCAATTTGCAAAAAGACCGGCGTCATAAACGGCAGCATACCGCTGCCGATACGCCCGGCAAAACTGCCCAGCAACCCCAGTGAAAACGTGGGCGTGCGGAACAATCGCAGGCTGAATAACGCACCTGAGTTTTTTTTGGCATGGAAGAGATAGAGTAGAATGGCTGCCGCGCCGCCCGCAGCAAGTCCGGCTAATGTCCAGGGCGAGATCCCCATGCTTTTACTACCGTCCAGCGCCAGCGTGAGTACCGCCATGCCGATAGCTAACAGCAGGAACCCCGGCAGATCAAAGCGCCGGGTCTCTATGGTGTAGTTTGGCATCAGCATAAAGGTTGCCATAGCGCCGACAATTCCCACCGGGATATTGATCAGAAAGATCCAGTGCCATGAAGCATATTCCACCAGCACCCCGCCCAGCGCGGGGCCGAGTAACGGCCCGATCTGTCCCGGTAGGGTGACGAAGGTCATCGCCGCCATATATTGCGCGCGCGGCACGATTTTCATGACCGTCAGGCGTCCGACCGGCACCATCATCGCGCCGCCTACGCCTTGTAAAACCCGCGCTAATACCAGTTGATTAAGCGTGCCGGAAAGGGCGCAAAACAGCGAACCCAGCGTGAACAGCACAATGGCGGCAAAGAAAATATTACGCACGCCGATTTTGTCTGCCAGCCAGCCGCTGGCGGGGAGCATTACGGCGACGGTAAGAACATATGACACCACTACCATGTGCATATGCAGCGGGCTTTCCCCCAGGCTTTTCGCCATGGAGGGCAGCGCAGTGTTGACGATGGTGGTATCCAGCGACTGCATAAAAAAGCCGAATGCCACAATCCAGAGTTGCCAGCGGGTGTTGTCAGGAAGTTCTGTCATATCTCTACTACCGGTTTGCTATTTTTACGCGAAAAACGCAGTCGCAGACGATCGAAAAAGAGGTACACCACCGGCGTGGTATAGAGCGTCAGGAGCTGGCTCATGACCAAACCGCCGACAATGGTTATCCCCAACGGCTGCCGTAATTCCGAACCGTCTCCGCCAGATAACACCAATGGCAGTGCGCCGAACAGCGCCGCCAGCGTGGTCATCATTATTGGACGGAAGCGTAACAAGCAGGCCTGGTAAATGGCTTGTTCCGGCGTCAGGCCGCCGCTTCGTTGCGCTTCAAGCGCAAAATCGACCATCATAATGGCGTTTTTCTTCACAATGCCAATTAATAGCATGATCCCTATCAGGGCGATTAGGCTGAAAGGGGCATTGAAGAGCTCCAGCGCCAGAAGCGCCCCAACGCCCGCCGATGGCAGAGTAGAGAGAATGGTCAGCGGATGGACGTAACTTTCGTACAGTATCCCCAGCACAATGTAGACGGTAGCGATCGCCGCCACTATCAAAATAAGCTGCGAATTCATGGTCTGCTGGAACACTTGCGCCGTTCCGGAAAAACTGCCGCGTACCGTCGGGGGGACGCCAAGCTGCGTCATGGTGCGATTAATGGCCTCCGTCGCCTGCGATAACGATGTGCCGGTCGGCAGGTTAAAGGCAATCGTGGACGCCGCGGAAAGTCCCTGATGGTTCACCGACAGCGGCGCATTGGCGGGCCGCCATTGGGCGAAATAAGAGAGGGGAATCGCTTTTCCGTCGCGGTTGATAACGAACATTTTCTCCAGCGCGCTGATATCCTGGCTATAGCGCGGATCGACTTCCATCACCACTTTATACTGGTTCATCGGCTGATAAATGGTGGAAATTTGCCGCTGGCCGAAAGCATTATTTAACAGACTGTTTGCGGCCTGAACATCAATGCCCAGTCGTGACATGGTGTCGCGGTCGTAGATAAGGTTCATCTCCGCGCCGTTATCCTGCTGGTCGGAGTTTACGTCCGCCAGTTGCGGCAGGGCCGAGAGCGCTTTGCGTATTTTCGGCTCCCACTCGCGCAGCGCCGCCAGAGAGTCAGACAGCAACGTATATTGGTAACTGGCGTTAGCCTGCCGCCCGCCGACGCGAATATCCTGTACCGCCATCAGAAACAGCCTGGCGCCGGGTTCTTTTGCCAGTTTGACCCGCAGTCGATCAATGACTTGCTGCGCCGTCTCTTTGCGTTCGCCGCGCGGCTTCAGCGTAATAAACATCATGCCGCTATTCACCCGCGAGCCGCCGGTAAAACCAGTGACATTATTCACCGCCGGATCGTCGCGAATAATTTTCATAAAATCCTGCAGCTTGCCGCGCATGGCCTGGAAAGAGATGCTCTGGTCAGCCTGAATACCGCCCATCAACACGCCAGTGTCCTGCTCCGGAAAGAATGTTTTAGGGATGGTGATATAAAGCCAGATGTTCAGCGCAATGGTGCCAAGAAAAACCACACCGACAAGACGCGTATGATTAAGCACCCATTTTAACGACGTGCCGTAACCCTGTTGCAAGGCAACCAGCAAACGGCCAACGCCCCGTTTACGCGGTTGGGTGCGCGGTTTGCTTGATTTAAGCATCCAGCCGCACATCATCGGCGTCAGCGTGAGCGAGACCACCAGCGAAATGCCAATCGCCACCGAGAGGGTAACGGCGAATTCCCGTAATAATCGCCCTGGCAGACCGCCCATTAACAGCAGCGGCAGAAATACCGCCACCAGCGACAGACTCATGGAGATGACCGTAAACCCGACTTCCCGCGTACCCTGTAATGCCGCCTGCAAAGGTTTCATTCCCGCCTCCAGATGGCGGGCGATATTTTCCAGCACCACAATGGCATCATCAACGACAAACCCGGTCGCGATAGTCAGCGCCATCAGCGACAGATTGTTGAGGCTGAAGCCGCACAGATACATGGCGGCGAAGGTGCCGATGAGCGAAACGGGAACGGCGACGGCGGGGATTAGCGTGGCGCGCCCGGAACGCAGGAATAAAAACACCACCAGGATCACCAGCGCGACAGAGATAGCCAGCGTCTCTTCTACCTCTTGCAGCGACGCGCGAATCGTCGGCGAACGATCCTGGGCGATTTGTAAATCGATAGCGGCGGGGATCATTGCCCGCAGTTCCGGCAGTTTTGCCCGGATGCCGTCGACCGTCTGAATAATATTGGCCTCCGGCAGCTTGCGGATCATCAACAAAATAGCGGGTTTAGCGTTCGTCATCCCGGCGTTACGGACATCCTGCACCGAGTCGGTGACGCTGGCGACGTCGCCCAGGCGTACCGCCGCGCCGTTGTTATAGTGAATAATCAGCGGCTGGTATTCGGCGGCGGTTTTCAGTTCGTCGTTGGTCTGGATTTGCCAGCGGTGGACGCTATCTTCAATTGCGCCTTGCGGTCGGCGTACGTTGGCGCTGTCGATCGCTTCGCGGACCTCATCCAGCGAGACGCCCTGGTTAAAGAGCGCCTGCGGGTTTAAGCCTACACGTACTGCGGGCAGGGAGCTGCCGCCGACGTCAACGTCGCCGACGCCGTCAATTTGCGCGATGGTTTGCGCCAGTTGGGTAGAGGCGAAATCATACAGTTTGCCCTGTGACCAGCTCTCCGAGGTGAGCGTTAAAATCATAATCGGGGCGTCGGACGGGTTGGCCTTGCGATAAGTCGGGCGGCTGGGCATTCCGCCTGGCAACAAGCTTTGCGCGGCGTTAATGGCGGCCTGCACGTCGCGCGCCGCGCCGTTAATATCACGATCGAAATTAAATTCGAGAATAATGCGCGTACTGCCGAGCGAGCTGCTGGAGGTCATTTCATTGACGCCTGCAATGCGTCCCAGAGAACGTTCCAACGGCGTCGCCACCGACGAAGCCATGGTTTCCGGCGAGGCGCCCGGTAGCGAGGCGCTAACCATAATCACCGGGAAATCGACCTGCGGCAGCGGGGCGACCGGCAGCAGACGAAAGCCCAGAATGCCGCACAGCGTAATGGCGGCGGCAATCAAAATGGTAGCGACCGGGCGGTAGATGAAAAGGGCAAAAAAGCGCATCTACACCTCCTCTTTATGGCGCGGAAAGCGACTTTTCACGTACAGCGACAGGCGGTCAAACAGGAGATAAATCACCGGAGTGGTAAACAGAGTTAATACCTGGCTGACCAGTAGGCCGCCCACCATCGCGATCCCCAACGGGCGACGTAATTCCGCGCCAACGCCGGTACTCAACATTAATGGCAATGCCCCGAGCAACGCCGCCAGCGTGGTCATCAGAATCGGTCGAAAACGCAGCAGACAGGCCTGGAAGATAGCGTCGCGCGGACTCATCCCCTGTTCGCGTTCGGCGGCGAGGGCGAAGTCAATCATCATGATGGCGTTTTTCTTCACGATGCCGATCAGCAAAATAATGCCGATAATGGCGATAATATCGAGCTCGCTACCGGCGATGATCAGCGCCAGCAGCGCGCCGACGCCCGCCGTAGGCAGCGTTGAGAGAATCGTGATCGGATGGATAAAACTCTCATACAGCACGCCGAGCACGATATACATCGCCACCACGGCGGCGACAATAAGCCAGACGGTGCTGCCCAGCGCCGCCTGGAAGGCGAGCGTACTACCCTGAAACTGCGTTGTAATATCCGCTGGCAGGGCGAGCGTTTTTTCCGTATCGAGAATCGCCTGCACCGCATCGCCGAGCGAATAGCCCTCCGGCACGTTAAACGAAAATGTCGTCACCGGAAACTGATCTAAATGATTGATGGAGAGCGGGGCAAAGCGCTGCTCAATGCGGGCAATCGCGCTGAGCGGTACGGTGCCGCCGTCGCGGCTCGTCAGGCGAATCGTCTCCAGCGCCGCCAGGCCCGGCGTGCTGGCGGTATTATGTTCCAGCACGACGCGGTACTGGTTCGCCTGGGTATAAATCGTTGAAATCAGGCGTTGTCCGAACGCGTTGTAGAGCGCGTTATCCACATCCGCCATGCTGATACCCAGACGGCTGGCGCTGTCGCGGTCGACATTCACCCAGGCCGCTAATCCCCGATCTTGCCAGTCGCTGCTTACCTCAGAGAGCTGTGGCAACGACTGTAGCACGTTCAGCAGTTTTGGCACCCAGTGGCTGAGCGCATCGAGCGTCGTGGCCTGCAGGGTAAACTGATACTGCGTGCGGCTGACCTGCGTGTCGATGGTTAAATCCTGCGTCGGCTGGAGATACAGCACCACGCCGGGAATCGTCGCCACGGCGGTTTGCAGCCGGGAGATCACCTGCTGCACGCGGTCATCACGCGCATCCAGCGGCTTGAGGTTAATTTGCAGGCGCGCGCTATTCAGCGTGGGGTTAGCGCCGTCTACGCCAACAAAAGTCGTCAGGCTTTGTACCGCCGGGTCCTGTAATATCCGCTCCGCCACCTGGCGCTGACGTTGCGCCATACTGGCATACGATGACGATTGCGGAGCCTGCAGCGTCCCCTGGATAATGCCGTTATCCTGTACCGGAAAGAATCCTTTCGGGATGACTATCCACAGCATAACGCTGAGCAGGAGCGTGGCGAATGCCACGCTCAATGTAAGCCACGGATGGTTGAGCACTTTCGCTAATCCGCGTCCGTAGCTGGCGATCACGCGGTCAAACATCCGCTCGCAGGCGCGGGAAAAGCGGTTTTGTTTACGCAGAGACTGCTGGCTGAGCATACGCGCACACATCATGGGCGTGAGCGTCAAAGAGACGACGGCGGAGATTAAAATCGCTACCGCCAACGTCACTGCAAATTCGCGGAACAGTCGACCAACAATATCGCCCATAAAGAGCAACGGGATCAGCACCGCAATCAGGGAAAAGGTGAGGGAAATAATGGTAAAGCCGATTTCGCCCGCGCCTTTGAGCGCCGCCGCCAGCGGTTTTTCTCCTTTTTCGATGTAGCGCGAGATGTTCTCGATCACCACAATCGCATCGTCCACTACGAAACCCGTGGCGATAGTGAGCGCCATCAGCGTCAGGTTATTAATGGAAAAATCCAAAAATACCATCACCGCAAAGGTGCCGATAAGCGACAGCGGTACGGCGACGCCGGGAATAATTGTGGCGGGAATATTACGTAAAAACAGATAGATAATCATGACGACCAGTGCGATCGCCAGCATCAGTTCAAACTGGGTATCGCGCACGGAAGCACGAATATTGGTGGTGCGATCGGACAGGACCGTGACCTTCACCGATTTCGGCAGGCTTTCGGTAAGTTGGGGCAGCATCTGGCGAATGCTGTCCGCTGTCGCAATGATATTGGCGCCAGGCTGGCGTTGAACGTTCATCACGATAGCCGGCGCTTGATTCGCCCATGCGCCGAGCCAGCTATTTTCCGCCCCCTGTTCGACGGTGGCGACATCGCCCAGCCGTACCGGCGCGCCGTTTTGATACGCGATGATAAGCCTGCGGTATTCGTCGGCAGACTGCATCTGATCGTTAGCAGAAAGCGTCACCGCCCGTTCGGGGCCATCCAGACTGCCTTTCGCCGAGTTGACGTTGGCGCCGGTAATTGCGGTACGGACCGTTTCGCTGGTCAGACCGAGCGCGGCGATAGCCTGAGCATTCAGTTTTACGCGTACCGCAGGGCGCTGCCCGCCGGCAAGCGTCACCAGCCCGACGCCGGAGACCTGCGAGATCTTCTGCGCCACGCGGGTTTCTACCATGTCCTCTACCTGGGTCATCGGCATCGCGTTTGAGGTGACGGCAAGCGTCATAATCGGCGGGTCCGCCGGGTTGACTTTGCTGTAAATCGGCGGATTCGGCAGGTCGGAAGGCAATAAATTGGTGGCTGCGTTAATCGCCGCCTGTACTTCCTGCTCGGCAACGTCCAGCGGCAGCGTCAACTGAAACTGTAGCGTCACCACCGATGCGCCGCCGGAGCTTTGCGACGACATCTGCTTAAGTCCCGACATCTGGCCGAACTGGCGCTCAAGCGGCGCGGTGACGGCGGAGGTCATGACATCCGGGCTGGCGCCAGGGTAGAGCGTAACAACCTGAATAGTGGGGTAGTCGACCTCCGGCAAAGCGGCGACGGGCAGGAAGCGGTAGCCGATAATCCCGGCGAGTAAAATCGCCGCCATCAGCAGAGTGGTGGCCACGGGGCGCAGAATAAACAGACGCGAAGGGCCGCCCGTGCTGCCCGGAGGTAATACCTGCATCAGGCGCGCGCTCCTTTTTGACCTTCATGGCGGGAAGGGGATTTTTCATCCGCCACGGTGGTTTGCGGCTCAACGACCTCGACTTTTGCGCCTTCCGTCAGCCGATCAATACCATCGGTAACGACGCGATCGCCTGCCGACAAGCCTGCGCTGATCACCACGTTTCGGTTATCCTGAATACCGATTTTTACCCGCTTCTTGCTGACGTTATTTTCGTCGTTCAGCACCCACACAAAGTGGCCCTCATTGCCCATTTGCACCGCCGCGGCAGGCACCACAACGGCATTTTGTTCGGTATCGACCAGCATCCGGGCGTTCACAAATTGATTGGGGAACAGCGTATCGTCCTGATTGGTAAAGCGCGCTTTAATTTTGATCGTTCCCGTTGTGGGATCAATCTGGTTGTCCAGACTGAGCAACACACCTTCGCTCAATTTGTGCGAGTTAGTCCGATCCCAGGCTTCTACGACCAGCGCTTTCCCCGCTTTCTGTGCCTGAACTACGGTCGCGATATCGCTTTCCGGCAGAGTAAAAATGAGATCAATCGGGTGCGTTTGCGTAATGACGACAATACCGGCGGTATCGCTGCTGGAAATCTGGTTGCCGACATCCACCTGTTTCAAACCTACGCGTCCCGAGACCGGGGCCGTGATACGACTCCAGTCGAGCTGTAACTGCGCGCTGGCGACATTGGCTTCATCCGCTTTAATGGTTCCCTGGGTTTCGTTGACCAGCGCCTGTTGCGCATCCAGTTCCTGACGGGAAACCAGATTGGTTTTTGCCAGTTGCTGATAGCGCGCCAGATCACGACGTGCATTCGCCAGCGTAGCGTTATCTTTTGCCAACTGTCCCTGAGCCTGCGCCAGGGCGACCTTAAACTGGCTGGGATCGATTTGCGCCAGCAGATCGCCTGCGTTGACCTGCTGACCTTCCTGAAAGTGCAGGGCGATGAGTTGACCGTCCACGCGGCTACGCACCGTAACGGTATTCGCTGCGGTCACGGTACCCAGCCCGCTCAGATAGCGCGGTACGGCCTGCGTGGTCGCGGTCGCGGCCTGTACCGGCGCCAGAGGGCCGTCGCGCATACCGCGGCGACCTGCGGCGGCGGTATGCGGCGCTTGCGCGGCGACGCCCGGCGCGGCGGTCGGGCTTTCGCTACGGCTATGCCAGAACCAGAATGCGGCGGCGGCCACTACAACCCCAATCGCTATTGCCCAGCGGAAAGTATTACTGCCTTTCATCGGTATAAGTTTCTCATCCTGAAACGTTTTGCGGAATGTTGCTCCCTCTATTGTAGTCAGCAGGGAAGGGAGAAAAATGGAGGAATTATGGAACACGGTCGGGATTATTCTGAATGGCGACCCGCTTTGCGAGGCGCTACGCAACTCTCATCGGTGAAAATCGTTAACGCGCCGGAGTGCGGTAAAGTGGCGGCACGGCAATAAAGGTAAGCCACCGATTTCAGCAGGACGCTGAAACGGGAAAGCCCCTCCCGAGGAAGGGGCCAAAATAAGGAAAGGGTTATGATGAAGGTAGTCATCATACTGGTGATACTCTTAGTGATTAGCTTCCAGGCTTACTAAGACACCAGGGGGAGGAGGAATCCTCCCTTACCCTCACTCCTGACGTTAAGCCACATCAAGAATAATGTCAATCCATCAGCGCTGGGCTTGCGAGGCGCTTAGCGGAAAACGACCTCTGCCCAGCGAGCCAGTCCTGCGGTGACGGAGCCGAAATCATCGCCGCCAGCGACGGGTATGCCCGGTAGCTGTTCGGAAAGCGCTTTTTTAATCAATGGCGAACGGGCGCTGCCGCCGGTCAGATAGATGACATCCGGTTTTTCCTGCGCGCTGTCCAGCGCCAGTTGCACCTGTTCCAGAATACGCGCCAGCGGTTGATCCAGCGCCGCTTCCAGTCCTTGCTGGCTGATAGCGACCGCCAGGTCGTCGCTGATAAATGGCAGCTTCGCCGTAACATCCGCCTGGCCGGAAAGGGCGATTTTGCTCTCTTCCGCGCAGCGTACCAGGCGGTAACTAAGCCGCTGGCGCCAGACCTTGAGCAGCAACGCGACCTTGTCTGCTTCACGCGCGTTGCGAACCAAATCATTCAACAGACGACCATTCGCGCTACTGTAAAAATCGCTTTGCGCCGGGACGTCGTTAATCGCGACGGCGTTCCACCACGGCAGTACCGGCAGGGCGATGCCTTTTTCGGTTTCGCCGCCCATGCCCAGCAAAGGCATCAGATTTTTAAAGGCCAGCGCGATATCCAGATCGTTTCCGCCCACGCGGCAACCGCTGTGCCCCAACAGGCTGCTTTCACGATCGGCGCGCTGACGCCACTGCGGCCCCATCAGCAGCATGGAACAGTCGGTGGTACCGCCGCCAATATCCACGACCAGCACACGCTTCTCTTCCCGCAGCGTAGCCTCGTAGTCCAGGCCCGCCGCGACCGGTTCGTACTGGAATACCACCTCCTGAAAACCGGCGCGTTTTGCCGCCCGCTCCAGAATACCCTGCGCCTGGCGGTTCGCGTCATCGCCGCCGAGTCCCTGAAAGTTGATCGGGCGACCGATCACCGCCTGGGTAATGGCCTCCGGTAATTGGCTGTGCGCCGTATGACGAATATGTACCATCATGGCGCAGACCAAATCTTCAAACAGCGCGACCTGCTGCGGTTTCAGGCCGCTGGCGCCTAAAAAGGATTTTGGCGATTTGACAAACCAGACCTCCTGGGGATCGTCAATATAGTGCGCCAGCGACGCCAGACCAAACTGTACGCTTTGCGCGCCAACCTCAATATCTTCCTCGCGGTTGTAGCGTATCGCGCGGCGCAGCAGCGCCTGGGTTTCTTCGTCCGTTGCCGGCACATCATGATGGCGATACAGCCACTCGCTCACCGCTTCGCGTGTCGGCGCGCACAGCATAGACGGCAGTAATGCGCTGTTATTCTCCATTGTCAGCAACTGTGGATGCCCGTCGCGCATAATGGCGACCGAGCAGTTTGCCGTACCGTAATCAAATCCTATAAACACCTTAAAATCCCCATGCCAGTGAAGAAGGGGCGTGACTTTAGCGAAATGTCGTCGCGGCGACAACTGGAATATGAAAGCAAGGCGTTGCGTGCGATTAGCGTTTATGCTGAAAGGTCAAATAAAGGAGAAAAGTATGTTTACCCTGAGCTGGCAGCCGCCTTACGACTGGTCGTGGATGTTGGGCTTTCTTGCCGCGCGTGCGGTGGACGGCGTGGAAACGGTAGGCGAGGGCTTTTATGCGCGCAGCCTGGTGGTGGGCGAGCATCGCGGACTGGTCAGCGTGAGGCCCCATCTGCCCACCCACACTGTGCAGGTTAGCGTGAGCGCCGGATTACTTCCCGTCGCGCCGGCGTGTCTGGCGAAGGTTTCGCGTCTGTTTGATCTTGACTGCCAGCCCGCGCAGGTTGCCGCCGTGCTGGGGCCACTGGGCGAGGACAGACCGGGGCTGCGTTTACCGGGATCGGTTGATACGTTTGAACAAGGCGTGCGGGCGATACTGGGGCAACTGGTGAGTGTCGCGATGGCGGCAAGGTTGACGGCGAAAGTGGCGCGCCGCTATGGCGAGGCGTTGCCGGATGCGCCCGATTATGTCTGTTTTCCCGGTCCGGAAACGCTGGCGTTGGCCGATCCGCTGGCGCTTAAAGCTCTGGGGATGCCGCTGCGGCGCGCCGAAGCGCTGATTCATCTGGCGCAGGCGACTCTGGCGGGAAAACTGGCGCTTGCCGCGCCGCCGGATATTGAGCAGAGCGTTAAAAATTTACAAACGTTTCCGGGAATTGGCCGCTGGACGGCGAACTATTTCGCCCTGCGCGGTTGGCAGGCAAAAGATATCTTTTTACCCGATGATTACTTAATTAAGCAGCGCTTCGCCGGGATGACGGCCGCGCAGATCCGTCGCTACGCGGAGCGCTGGAAACCGTGGCGTTCCTACGCGCTCCTGCATATCTGGTATACCCACGGCTGGCAACCGTCAATGGATAGCGAAATAGCTGGTATTCAGTAACAAATCCAACGGTTGCGCTTCGGCGATAGTGTCGCCATAAATCAGATCCACGCCAATACGGGAGAGCGTATCCAGCACCTGTGGGGTTTGTACCGGCCCGACGAGCGTTTTGATGTCCAGATGCTGGGAGTGTCCCTGGATGATCGAGGTCAGCATTTCATCCATTAAACTTTCATGAACGTTGGTGATAAGGTCGCTATCCAGCAGTAAATAATCGGCGATATGCGGGGTCAGTAAATTAAACATTTGTAAATCGCGCCCGACATGGCTGAGAATCACCTGGCAGCCGCGTTGCCGCAGTTTTCGCAGAGTCGCAGCGGCGGTCTGCGCCTGCTTAACGATAACGTCAGCCGGGATAATCAGGTGTAATAACCGTGGCGGCAGTGGGCTATGCTCCAGTTGTTCCAGCAGTTCATCAATAAGGGTCGCGCTGCATAATCCCGCGGCGGACAGCGGCAGCGCAACGCTTAATCCCTTGCTGGCGACGGCGGTCGCCGCATGGTGGAAAAACTCATGGAATACCCGTCGGTCAAGCGCGTGATGCAGCGCGGAGTCGGCTAACCCTGCCCGGAACGCGCGCTCTTCCATCACTTCCCCTTCGCTGGTCCACAGCCTGAGTGAGACCAGCCAAAAGCTGGTGGCCTCCGGCGTACGCGGCGGCGCGACGTTTCTGGCAAGCATCAGCAGGTGGTTATTTTTAATCATATGCCACTGTTCTTCCAGCGGCATCATTCCCTTTGAGGAGGTTAATGCGTGCTGCGGTTCGTACACGGTCAGACGGCCGCGACCGCTATTTTTCGCGGCGTAGCAGGCAATATCGGCCTGAGACACGACCTCTGTGAGCTGGCAGTTATGTTCATTTATCATTGTGATCCCGGCGCTGGCGCCGATCCGATGCAGGCGTCCTTCCCACATAAAGTGATATTCATTAACGGCGTTGATAAGCCGCGTCACGATAAAGCGCGCGCTGTCACTATTACAATCCGGCAGCAACAGGCCAAACTCATCGCCACCCAGACGGGCCAGAAGATCGCCGGATCGAAGCATACTGAGCATCAGTGACGCGAGCTCGCGCAATAAGGCGTCGCCGGCGGCATGTCCCGCGCTGTCGTTAACCGCTTTAAAACGGTCCAGATCGATAAACACCAGCGCATGATGTTGAGGCGATTCCTGTATTGTTTGCAGGCGCTGTTGAAGCTGTTTTTCAAAACTGGCGCGGTTGGCAAGATGGGTGAGGGCGTCATGCGTTGCGCTGTAGCTGAGCTGGCGTAACATTTTTCGTGATTCGGTAACGTCCTGGATAACCAGAACCGAACCAATCTTATCGCCGTCAAGCGTACTGAGCGGCGTGATACTGTAATGAATATCGTAGCTGCCGCCGTTATGACAATGGAGCACTATCTCCTGTTCCATGTCCGATCGCGACCTGTCGGCGCGATAAATATCCTCCAGCAGCGGCCCCTTATCACCTGACGTAATGCGCAGAACCGTTAATAATGGCGCGCCTAAAGCATCCTCTTGCCGCCAGCCGCTCATCTTCTCGGCGATCGGGTTCATAAAGGTGATATTCATCGCGACATCAATACACACCACCGCTTCTCCGATAGAGTCAAGCGTGATGTGCAACCGTTCTTTTTCCTGAAATAGCGCGTCGTTCGCCTGTGTAATACGCTCCATCAACCGCTGGTTTTCCTGCTCGCTTTGCTTGAGATCGTTAATATCTTCAATCTGAGCAATAAAATAGAGAGGTTTATTGTCTTTATGCCGAACCAGCGAGACGGCCAGTAGCGCCCAGACGACATCGCCGTTGCGGGTGTAGTAGCGTTTTTCCATGGAATAGCTGTTGATGTCGCCGCGCACCAGCATGTTTAGCTGTTCAAGGTCGTTATTCAGGTCTTCCGGCCAGGTCAATTGCTGAAATGTCATCGTGCGTAATTCATCCTGGCTATAGCCAAGAAAATGGCTCAGAGATTTATTGACCTGTAGCCACTGACCCTCCGTACCGACCAGCGCCATACCAATGGCGGAATACTCCATCGCGTTGCGAAAGCGGGATTCGCTCTCGGTGATATGTTTACGCTCCGTGCGAAACGCGTACATCACCATCGTCATCATATTGGCAGGCAGCAGGATCATTAAAAAAGGCAGCCACGGCATATTGACCATCACGTCGATTTTCGGCGTGGCGAGCAGCGTGGGGTCATTGGCCAGCATGAGCGAGACCACGATAACGGTAGCTAAAAAAATTAAAAACGCCTCCATTCGCGGCAGGCGCACCGCACTCCACATTAACAGGACGATAACGCACGTAAATGGCCACGGAATATAGCGCATAGCGAGCCAGCTTAGCGCCAGCGTAATGATCAGCGTCAATAGCGTTTCCAGCAACAGATGCGGGTCACGATGACGCAACAGATAGTGTGGTTTAAACAGTAAACCTAACGGCACCAGCGCCAGCGCGCCGATGGCTTCCGATAATACCCAAACCAGAAACGCTTTCGAGGCGACCGCTTCCGGCGCTATCAGCCAAAATAACAGGCCGCCGAGTAGCGGCGGAATCACGGCGCTACCGATAGCCAGACGGAACCAGTCATTCAAATTTTGTAAGGGGTTGTACCTGGCGAGCAGTTTTCGCAGCAGTATCGCGCCAGTGGCCGCCTCGATAATATTTATTGCCGTCCAGCTAAAGTTAAGCGAGGCGGCAGGAAATAAAGTCAGTGAGGCGCCGATGCTGCCGAGCGAGCAGGCGACCGCGATCCCTGGCCACAGACGGCCCGCATGGCGGTAAAACGCGACCATCATAATGGAGGTGGGGAACCACAGCGGCGCGAGTTGGGTGCCGACACGCGATAATACGAGCGAAAAGAGCGTAAAGACAAACGCGACCAGGCCTAAACTGACCAGACGCAATAGCGGGTGGGGGACGGTAACGAAAACATGTTGGGATGGTTTACTCATTACCACTCTATCCGAATCGCCGGTAACGTCGCGGAATACCGGACGCGTCAGTTTACTCTGTGATTATGCTAGTATAAACGCGTAATGATTTATACGCTGGCTGAATATAAATTGTGGCTCCCGGCGTATTCCTCCTCCAGACGGGTCGATAAAACCGCTGCCCGCGTTAAAACTGAACGCTTTTACGTCGCGACGTCGAATGCGCCGCCAACAAATTCACCGTGGCATAGCGCCGGACTGGTATCGCGCTGCTGAAATCCCTATAATTGCCGCGTTTGGCGTTTCGGCGCCCCCCTTCCTTACATCCAGGTTAATCAGGTCGCTAAATTTATGACTGATCAGTCTCATCAGTGCGTCATTATCGGTATCGCTGGCGCATCGGCTTCCGGCAAGAGTCTTATTGCCAGTACCCTTTACCGCGAATTGCGTGAACAAGTGGGTGACGAACATATTGGCGTTATTCCCGAAGACAGTTATTACAAAGATCAAAGCCATCTGTCGATGGAAGAACGCGTAAAAACTAACTATGACCATCCGAATGCGATGGATCACAGCCTGCTATTTCAGCATCTTCAGGCGCTCAAGCGCGGTTCGGCGATTGAATTACCGGTATACAGTTATGTTGAGCATACCCGTATGCAGGAAACGGTTCGCGTAGAACCGAAGAAAGTGATTATTCTTGAAGGTATTCTGTTACTGACCGACGCGCGTTTGCGTGAAGAGATGAACTTCTCTATTTTTGTCGATACGCCGCTGGATATCTGTTTGATGCGCCGTATCAAACGCGATGTGAACGAGCGTGGTCGCTCAATGGATTCGGTGATGGCGCAATATCAGAAAACGGTGCGTCCGATGTTCCTGCAATTTATTGAGCCTTCCAAACAATATGCGGATATTATCGTGCCGCGCGGCGGTAAAAACCGCATCGCTATTGATATTCTGAAAGCGAAAATCAGCCAGTTCTTTGAATAAATCTGGCGAATTGTGTACCGTTCAGTGATAACCTGGTTAGCCCTTGATGTGCTTGATTTAAGGGCTTGATGCGCGAAAGGAGAAAGTGCCATGCGTTTATGCGACCGAGATATTGAAGCCTGGCTGGATGAAGGCCGTTTGTCTATCACCCCGCGACCTCCCGTAGAGCGCATTAACGGCGCGACGGTCGATGTACGTCTTGGCAATAAATTTCGAACCTTCCGTGGTCATACGGCGGCGTTTATCGATCTGAGCGGGCCGAAAGATGAGGTCAGCGCGGCGCTGGATCGCGTGATGAGCGATGAAATCGTTTTGCCGGACGGCGAGGCATTTTATCTGCATCCGGGTGAGTTGGCGCTGGCCGTCACCTTTGAATCCGTTACCCTGCCGCCGGATTTAGTGGGCTGGCTGGATGGTCGCTCCTCGCTGGCGCGTCTGGGGCTGATGGTGCATGTGACGGCGCACCGTATCGATCCTGGCTGGTCGGGCTGCATTGTGCTTGAGTTTTACAACTCCGGGAAGCTGCCGCTGGCGTTGCGTCCGGGTATGCTCATCGGCGCGTTGAGCTTTGAGCCGCTGTCCGGCCCGGCGGCGCGGCCTTATAACCGCCGTCAGGATGCCAAATATCGCGATCAGCAGGGCGCTGTTGCCAGCAGGATTGATAAAGACTGAGCCATTCGGCGCAATACTGCCGGTCCATTGAGGGTAGCATGAGACGATTTCTGACGACGCTGATGATTCTCCTGGTCGTGCTGGTGGCCGGATTTTCTGCGTTGGTATTGTTGGTCAATCCGAATGATTTCCGCGCCTATATGGTGCAGCAGGTTGCCGCGCGTAGTGAATATCAGTTGCAACTGGACGGGCCGCTGCGCTGGCACGTATGGCCGCAACTCAGTATCCTTTCCGGGCGAATGACGCTAACGGCGCGAGGTGCCAGCGAACCGCTGGTGCGGGCTGACAATATGCGCCTGGATGTCGCTTTATGGCCGCTGTTGAGTCATCAGCTTCATGTTAAGCAGGTGATGCTGAAAGGCGGGGTGATTCAACTGACGCCGCAAACGGAAGCGGTACGCAGCGATGATGCGCCGGTCGCGCCGAAAGATAATACCTTGCCGGACGTAGCGGAAGATCGCGGCTGGTCGTTTGATATTCGTAGCCTGCGCGTTGCCGACAGCGTGCTGGTTTTCCAGCATGAAAATGATGATCAGGTCACGGTGCGCGATATTCGTCTGAATATGGAACAAGATGCCGAGCATCGCGGCACGTTTGATTTTTCGGGACGCGTGAACCGCGATCAGCGGGATCTTGCTTTATCGTTCAGCGGAACGGTGGATGCTTCCGATTATCCGCATAATTTAACCGCGGGTATTGAGCAACTGCGCTGGCAATTGCAGGGCGCGGATCTACCAGCGCAGGGAATTGAGGGGCAGGGACAATTGCAGGCGCAGTGGCAGGAGGCGCAAAAACGTCTTTCATTTAACCACTTAAATTTAACGGCGAATGACAGTTCGCTGACCGGGCATGTTCAGGTAACGCTGGCGGAGCAGCCGGAATGGCAAATTGACCTCCAGTCCAGCAAGCTTAATCTGGACAACCTGTTGCCGCATCATAGCACCGTGGCTCAGACGGGCGGCGCGGTGTCGCAGGGGCAAAATACGCTCCCCCTGACCAGGCCAGTTATCGCGTCGCGTGTTGGTGCGCCGCCTTATCAGGGGCTGCAAAGCTTTACGGCGGAGATTGCTTTACAGGCGGATTCAGTTCGCTGGCGGGGAATGGACTTTACCCAGGTTTCGACGAAGATGTCTAATCAGGCCGGATTGCTGGATATCACCGAGTTGCAGGGGAAACTGGCCGACGGAGAGATGTCGCTGCCCGGCACGCTGGACGCCCGCACCGCCAGTCCACGCATCGAATTCCACCCTCGCCTCAACCATGTTGAGATTGGGACTATCCTGAAAGCCTTCAATTATCCGATTAGCCTGACCGGTAAGATGTCGCTGGTTGGCGATTTCTCCGGGGCGGATATTGACGCGGAGGCATTTCGCCACAGCTGGAAAGGAAAAGCGCATGTTGACATGAGCAATACGCGCCTCGAAGGAATGAATTTCCAGCAACTGGTGCAGCAGGCCGTAGAGCGAAGCGGCGGCGACGCGCAGCAGTCGCAGGAAAATATGGACAACGCGACCCGACTGGATCGCTTCACGACCGATCTGACGCTAAATAAGGGCACGCTGACGCTCGACGACATGGTCGGGCAATCTTCTATGCTGGCGTTAACCGGCAGCGGAACGCTGGACCTGGTTAAGCAGAGCTGTGATACGCAATTTAATCTGCGTGTGCTGGGCGGCTGGAACGGCAATAGCAACCTGATCACCTTCCTGAAAGAGACGCCGGTGCCGCTGCGCGTCTATGGCAAGTGGCAGGAGCTGAACTATACCCTGCAAGTGGATCAGTTATTGCGCAAGCATTTACAGGATGAGGCGAAGCGTCGGCTCAACGACTGGGCGGATCGCAATAAAGATACCCGTAACGGTAAAGATGTGAAGAAGCTGCTGAATAAGCTCTAGTTTTTGGCCAAAGGGCAGAGCCGGATGGCGAGGCTAACGCGCCTCCGGCCTGCCTGGTAAGCAGGCCGGGGCAGGCGAGCAGGCGTTACAACTCCTGGTCTGGCTCGCCGTTATGCAGCGGAATTAACTGCACTTTCTGCACTCGATGGCTTTCTACCTGCAATGTTTTCAGCAAATAATCGCCCACCTGAACCTCTTCACCGGTTTGCGGTATGCGCTGCAAATATTCCATCAATAATCCGGCAATCGTATGGTATTCCCGTTTTTCATCCAGCGGTAGCGGCACATACTGCACCAAATCCTCCAGCGGCATATGGCCGTTTGCTGTCCAGGAACCGTCCGGGTTCTTCTGAATATCGTGGCGGGCGTCAATTTCCTCGACTTCATTCGGCAGATTACCGGCGATAGTCTCCATGACATCACTTAATGTCACAATGCCTTCAACCGAGCCAAACTCATCTACGACAAAGGCAAAATGGGTTCTGGCGTTACGGAACTGCTCCAGCGCAGGCAGCAGCGGCAATGTTTCCGGGAAAACCAGCGGTTGGCGAATCAGCGCCCGCAGGTTGAGCGGTTCGCCGCGCAGCGATTGTTGCAACAGATCGATGACGTGGACGACGCCGAGTAAATCTTCCTGTTCATTTTCACCCGTCACGACCAGACGCGTATGCTGGTTCTTCTCCAGCAGAGCGCGGATTTCCGCTTCTGGCGCGTTGAGATCGATATGCTCGATATCGTGACGCGACGTCATGATGCTACTTACGGTGCGCTGGTTGAGATTCAGCACCCGCTCGATCATCCTGCGCTCCTGCGGATTAAAAATCTGGCTGTCGTCATGGTCTGCCAGCATCGCAGCGGTTTCCGCATCCAGTTCGGCATCCTCTTTTTTACCGCTAATCAGCCGCATCACGGCCTCCGTTGTGCGCTGGCGCAGCGTATGGTTAGCGGAAAGAAAACGGCGGCGGTTAAAAATAGCCAGTTGGTTGAGCGCCTCGATCATCACCGAGAAGCCGATAGCCGCGTACAGATACCCTTTCGGAATGTGGAAACCAAACCCTTCCGCCACCAGGCTAAAGCCGATCATTAGCAGGAAGCTAAGACACAAAATGACAATGGTGGGATGGTTGTTCACAAATCGGGTCAGTGACTTGCTGGCGAGCAACATCAGGCTAATGGCGATTATCACTGCCGCCATCATGACCGCCAGGTGATCGACCATCCCCACGGCGGTAATCACGGAGTCGAGAGAAAAGATAGCGTCCAGCACCACGATTTGCGCGACCACCGCCCAGAATTTCGCCCCCTTACGCTGGGTAGGGTTGGCGCTATCTTTCCCTTCCAGCCGTTCGTTGAGCTCCATGGTGGCTTTAAAGAGCAGGAAGAAGCCGCCGAACAGCATAATCAGATCGCGGGCGCTGAAGCTTAACGCCTGTACGCTAAAGAGCGGCTTAGTCAAGGTGACCAGCCACGAGATTGATGCCAGCAGCAGCAGGCGCATGATCATCGCCAGTATCAGGCCGGTAATGCGCGCGCGGTCGCGCTGCCCCGGCGGTAGTTTTTCAGCGAGGATGGCAATAAAGACCAGGTTATCAATGCCGAGAACAAGTTCGATAACGATTAACGTTACCAGTCCGGCCCAGATTGACGGATCGGCAATCCATTCCATAGTAAGAGCAATACCTTCTGTAATATGACAATTGTCACAATTCGATCATGGATAATACGGCGGAAAAATGCAATGCCGCAGAGCAATTTATCTTTGTTACGCGGCTATAAAATAACTTTAAAATAGCCGTAATGTTTCTGTCGGAAACTAAATAATGTCAAGAATATATTTAGGAAATATCGCAGGTGGAGTGGAGTAAATAAATATTGTCAACATCAATAAAATCCTAAAATCATCTGTTAATTCATTTAATATTAATCTTAAAAATATAGAATGGCGGGTTTGTTACCTTGCCTGTCATTAGGTTAGCTGCAACAATTCTTGCAGGATTAAGATAGCGCTCTTAAATATCCTGTCACGACATCGAGAAAACAATTAATACGTAACCTTTATTTCGCTGAAGATTTTTATCTGAACGAGGATGAAATCGGAGGGGAATGCGAAAATTTAGAATAATCAGTGTATTGGTAGCTAAGAAGCCAGGGGCGGTAGCGTGCCTGAAAGCCTGAATATAAGCCTTTATTATTCTGTCAATAGCCTGCGGATGAATTGATTTTTTTTCAGAATGATGCCAGTTAATTTTCTCTGCCATTAACTGCAAGGTAAATGTGCACGGACGAAGCCGCTATTTAAATTGCACAGGATAATGACTCTGCCAAAGTGATAAATAATCAATGATGAAATCCAAAATGAAATTGATGCCATTATTGGCGTCGCTCAGCTTGATAAGTGGTTGCACAGTACTTCCGGGCAGCAATATGTCTACGATGGGGAAAGATGTGATCAAACAGCAAGACGCTGACTTTGATCTCGACCGGATGGTCAATGTGTATCCGCTGACGCCACGGCTGGTTGAGCAATTACGCCCGCGACCCAATGTCGCGCAACCGAATATGTCGCTGGACCATGAGATCGCCAGCTATCAGTATCGTGTCGGGCCTGGCGATGTGCTGAATGTCACCGTCTGGGATCACCCGGAATTGACCACGCCAGCAGGCCAGTACCGCAGCTCAAGCGATACCGGCAACTGGGTTCAGCCGGACGGCACCATGTTTTATCCCTACATTGGCAAGGTTAGCGTCGTCGGTAAAACTTTGTCAGAGATTCGCAGCGATATTACCGGGCGTTTAGCGAAGTACATCGCGGACCCGCAGGTGGATGTCAATATCGCCGCTTTCCGCTCGCAAAAAGCGTACATCTCCGGGCAGGTGAATAAATCCGGTCAGCAGGCCATTACTAACGTACCGCTAACAGTCCTGGATGCGATTAACGCTGCGGGCGGCCTGACCGATATGGCGGACTGGCGCAACGTCGTGTTGACGCACAACGGCAAAGAACAGCGCATTTCGCTACAGGCGCTGATGCAAAATGGCGATCTTAGCCAGAACCGCTTGCTCTACCCTGGCGACATTCTGTATGTGCCGCGCAATGACGATCTGAAAGTCTTTGTCATGGGCGAAGTGAAAAAACAGAGCACCCTCAAAATGGATTTCAGCGGCATGACGCTCACCGAAGCATTAGGCAATGCGGAAGGCATCGATCTGACCACCTCCAACGCCAGCGGCATTTTTGTGATTCGTCCGTTGAAAGGCGAGGGAGGACGCGGCGGCAAGATCGCCAATATCTACCAGCTTGATATGTCTGACGCCACGTCATTGGTGATGGCGACGGAATTCCGACTTCAGCCTTACGATGTGGTGTACGTCACGACCGCGCCGGTTGCTCGCTGGAACCGTCTGATCAATCAGTTGCTGCCGACCATTAGCGGTGTCCGTTATATGACGGATACGGCCAGCGACATTCATTCCTGGTAATCGTTATGTTTAACAAAATCTTAGTGGTCTGTGTGGGGAATGTTTGCCGTTCTCCGACGGCGGAACGTTTGCTAAAGCGCTTTCATCCCTCGCTGACGGTTGCATCCGCCGGATTAGGCGCGCTGGTCGGCAAAGGAGCCGATCCTGCGGCGGCGAGCGTGGCGAGCGCCCACGATCTGTCTTTGGAAAATCACTGTGCAAGGCAAATTTCCGCGCGTCTGTGCCGGGAATATGACCTGATTCTGACGATGGAGAAACGTCACATCGCCGCCCTGTGCGACATTGCGCCGGAAATGCGCGGCAAGGTAATGCTGTTTGGTCACTGGGACAGCGAGCGTGAAATACCGGACCCGTATCGCAAAAGCCGCGATGCGTTTGAGGCGGTGTACACATTACTGGAAAGGTCTGCCCGCCAGTGGGCGCAGGCACTGAATGCAGAGCAGGGAAAATCATGACAGAAAAAGTAAAACAATCTGCGGCGGTTACGGGTAGCGATGAAATCGATATCGGGCGTCTGGTCGGAACGGTGATTGAGGCGCGTTGGTGGGTATTGGGGACGACGGCCATATTTGCGCTGTGCGCGGTAATTTATACGCTCTTCGCCACGCCCATCTATAGCGCCGATGCGCTGGTGCAGATTGAACAAAACACCGGTAATTCGCTGGTACAGGATATCAACAGCGCATTAGCGAATAAGCCGCCGGCTTCCGATGCGGAAATTCAGCTCATTCGATCGCGTCTGGTGCTGGGGAAGACCGTTGACGATCTGGATCTGGATATTGCCGTCACCAAAAACACCTTTCCGCTGTTCGGCGCCGGGTGGGAGCGGCTGATGGGACGTCACAATGAAAGGGTGAAAGTCACGACATTCACCCGACCAGAGACGATGAGCGGACAGATCTTCACCCTCAAAGTGCTGGGCGACAAACGTTATCAGTTGGTTAGCGACGGCGGATTTAGCGCGCAGGGCGTTGTGGGCCAGCCACTTAATAAAGACGGCGTGACGATGCAGGTAGAGGCGATTGACGCCCGTCCTGATACGGAATTTACGGTGAGTAAATTCTCAACGCCTGGCATGATTAATAACCTGCAAAATAACCTCACCGTAACGGAAACCGGCAAAGATACCGGCGTTCTGAGTCTGACGTTCACGGGAGAGGATCGCGACCAAATCCGCGACATTCTCAACAGTATTACCCGTAACTATCTGCAACAGGATATTGCGCGGAAATCTGAAGAGGCGGGGAAGAGTCTGGCGTTTCTGGCAAAACAACTGCCGGAAGTCCGCAGCCGTCTGGATGTGGCGGAAAACAAGCTAAACGCTTTCCGCCAGGATAAAGACTCGGTGGATTTACCGCTGGAGGCGAAGGCGGTGCTCGATTCGATGGTTAATATCGACGCCCAGTTGAATGAGTTGACGTTTAAAGAGGCGGAAATTTCCAAGCTCTTTACCAAAGCGCATCCGGCTTACCGCACCCTGCTGGAAAAACGTAAAGCGCTGGAAGATGAAAAAGCCAAACTGAACGGGCGGGTGACGGCGATGCCGAAAACCCAGCAGGAGATTGTGCGTTTGACCCGTGATGTGGAGTCCGGCCAGCAGGTCTATATGCAACTGCTTAATAAACAGCAGGAGCTGAAAATCACCGAAGCCAGCACCGTTGGCGACGTGCGCATCGTTGACCCGGCGATTACCCAGCCAGGCGTGCTGAAGCCGAAAAAGGCGTTGATTATTCTCGGCAGCATTATTCTGGGATTAATGTTATCGATTGTCGGCGTGCTGCTGCGCTCGCTGTTTAATCGCGGTATCGAAAGCCCGCAGGCGCTGGAGGAGCACGGGATCAGCGTCTATGCCAGTATTCCGCTGTCGGAATGGCAAAAAGCGCGCGATAGCGTCAAAACCATTAAAGGAATTAAGCGTTACAAGCAGAGCCAACTGCTGGCGGTGGGCAATCCGACCGATCTGGCGATTGAGGCGATTCGCAGCCTGCGCACCAGCCTGCATTTCGCCATGATGCAGGCGCAAAATAATGTACTCATGCTCACAGGCGTCAGCCCCTCTATCGGCAAAACCTTTGTTTGCGCCAATCTGGCGGCCGTCATCAGCCAGACGCATAAACGGGTATTACTGATCGACTGCGATATGCGCAAGGGCTACACCCATGAACTGCTCGGCACCAATAACGTGGACGGCTTATCTGACATTCTGGCGGGCAAAGGCGAGATAGCCTCCTGCGCGAAACCCACGGCGATCGCTAATTTTGATCTTATTCCGCGCGGTCAGGTACCGCCTAATCCATCGGAATTGCTGATGAGCGAGCGCTTCGGCGAGCTGATCGCCTGGGCAAGCAGCCGCTACGACCTGGTATTAATCGACACGCCGCCGATTCTGGCCGTGACGGACGCCGCGATTGTGGGTCGTCACGTCGGGACGACGCTGATGGTGGCGCGTTATGCCGTCAACACTTTAAAAGAGGTGGAAACCAGTCTGAGCCGTTTTGACCAGAATGGCATTCAGGTCAAAGGCGTCATTCTCAACTCCATTTTCCGCCGGGCGACGGGCTACCAGGATTATGGCTATTACGAGTATGAATACCAGTCAGATTCCAAATAAAAAATAAGGCGTGCCGGATGGCGCGGCCTGTGACTGTAGGCCGGACAAGCGTAGCGCCATGCGGCAAAACTATCTGGGGAATAAGCATGACAACAGACAATCCGCTGATCTCAATTTATATGCCAACCTGGAACAGGCAGCAGTTGGCTATCCGGGCGATTAAATCAGTACTACGTCAGGACTACCGTCACTGGGAGATGATCATCGTGGATGATTGCTCCTCATCTTATCAGCAGCTACAACAATTTGTTGAGGAGCTGAACGACCCGCGCGTCCGTTATACCCATAACGCCAGGAATACCGGCGCCTGCGCGGTTCGCAACCAGGCCATTATGCAGGCGCAAGGGCACTACATTACCGGTATTGATGATGACGATGAATGGACGCCAAACCGTCTGAGCGTGTTTCTGGCCCATAAACACCAGTTGACTACGCACGCCTTTTTGTATGCCAACGACTATGTGTGCGAGGGCGAGGTCTACTCTCAGCCTGCCAGCCTGCCGCTGTATCCGAAATCCCCTTATTCGCGCCGTTTGTTCTACAAGCGCAATATTATTGGCAATCAGGTTTTTACCTGGGCCTGGCGTTTTAAAGCGTGTTTGTTCGATACCGAACTCAAGGCGGCGCAGGATTACGACATTTTTCTGCGCATGGTGGTGGAATATGGCGAACCGTGGAAAGTCGAAGAGGCGACGCAAATTTTACATATCAACCACGGCGAGATGCAGATTACCTCTTCGCCGAAAAAGTTCTCCGGCTATTTCCATTTTTATCGTAAGCACAAAGATAAATTTGATCGCGCCAGCAAAAAATACCAGCTTTTTACGCTGTACCAAATTCGCAATAAGCGAATGACCTGGCGCACGTTGCTGACGTTGCTCTCCGTGCGTAACAGCAAACGCCTGGCGGCCGGGCTGCGGGGGCGATAACGATGCTGGAAGACTTACGCGCGAATAGCTGGAGCTTACGCCCCTGTTGCATGGTGCTGGCCTACCGTATCGCTCATTTTTGTTCCGTCTGGCGCAAAAAGAATGTGCTGAATAATCTGTGGGCCGCGCCGGTGCTGGTGCTGTATCGCGTGATCACGGAATGCCTGTTCGGGTATGAAATCCAGGCCGCCGCGACCATTGGTCGGCGGTTCACTATCCATCATGGTTACGCGGTAGTGATCAACAAACATGTCGTCGCCGGCGACGATTTTACCATTCGCCACGGCGTCACCATTGGCAATCGCGGCGCGGACAGCCTGGCTTGTCCGGTGATTGGTCACGGCGTTGAGCTGGGAGCGAATGTCATCCTGCTTGGCGATATTACTATCGGTAATCACGTCACGATTGGCGCGGGTAGCGTGGTGCTTGACAGTATTCCGGACCATGCGCTGGTGGTGGGGGAAAAAGCACGGGTAAAGGTCAGCACATGAATATTCTGCAATTTAATGTACGGCTGGCGGAAGGCGGCGCGGCGGGAGTGGCGTTGGATCTCCATCTGCGGGCGCTGCAAAAAGGGCTGACGTCGCGTTTTGTCTATGGTTATGGCAAAGGCGGAAAAAAAAGCGTCAGCCACCACCGTTATCCGCAGGTGATAAAACAGACGCCGCGCGGCACGGCAATCGCTAATATCGCGCTGTTTCGTTTCCTGAATCGCGATCTGTTTGGCAATCTCGACAATCTTTACCGCACGGTTATCCAGACATCCGGCCCGCTGGTGCTGCATTTTCATGTTCTCCACAGTTACTGGCTAAACCTGGCGGACATCGTGACGTTTTGCGAAAAAGTCAAAGCGCAAAAACCGGACGTCACGCTGGTCTGGACGCTGCACGATCACTGGAGCGTCACCGGGCGTTGCGCCTTCACCGACGGTTGCGAGGGCTGGAAAAGCGGCTGCCAAAAATGCCCGACCCTAAGCAATTATCCGCCGGTCAGGGTGGATCGGGCGCACCAGCTTATTGACGGCAAACGTCAGCGCTTTCGGGACATGCTGCGGCTGGGCTGCCAGTTTATTTCGCCGAGCCAGCACGTGGCCGAGGCCTTTAACAGCGTTTATGGCGCGGGGCGCTGCCAGATTATTAACAACGGTATCGATCTGGCGACCGAGGCGATTCTCGCGCAGCTATCACCTGTGCCGCTGAATCCGGGCAAACCGCGAATTGCCATTGTGGCGCATGACTTGCGTTATGACGGCAAAACTGACCAGCGTCTGGTACACGACATGATGGCGCTGGGCGAAAAAATTGAACTGCATACCTTTGGTAAATTTTCGCCTTTTACTGGCCAAAACGTTGTTAATCACGGTTTTGAAACCGATAAGCGTAAATTAATGAGCGCGCTCAATGAGATGGACGCGCTGGTCTTTAGCTCGCGGGTCGATAACTATCCGCTGATCTTGTGTGAAGCGCTCTCGATCGGCGTACCGGTGCTCGCTACCCACAGCGAGGCGGCGCAGGAGGTGCTGGCGAAATCCGGCGGCCAGACCTTTGCCGCTACAGATGTACTGCGCCTGGCGCAGCGGCGTAAGCCAGAGATTGCTCAGGCGGTATTTGGTGCAACGCTGGACGCCTTTCGTATGCGTAGCCGCGTCGCGTACAGCGGTCAACAGATGCTGGAGGAGTATGTCTCGTTCTATCAGAATCTGTAGCTACCTGCTGCTGCCGCTGATCTACCTACTGGTCAATGTCAAGATTGCCCAACTGGGGGAAAGTTTTCCCATTACCATTGTCACTTTTTTACCTCTGTTGCTGCTGTTATTTGTGGAACGCATTAGTGTAAAAAAATTGATGATCGCCTTAGGCATCGGCGCAGGGCTTACGGCATTTAACTTCCTGTTCGGCCAGTCGCTGAATGCCGGTAAATATGTCACGTCCACGATGCTGTTTGTCTATATTGTGGTCATTATCGGGATGGTCTGGAGTATCCGATTCAAAACCATTTCCGCGCATAACCACCGAAAGATTTTGCGTTTTTTTTATCTGGTGGTGGGTATAGTGGTCGCGCTCGCCGCGGTTGAGATGGCGCAAATTATCCTTACCGGCGGCAGCAGTATTATGGAAGGAATTTCGAAATATCTCATTTACAGTAATAGCTACGTACTGAACTTCATAAAATTTGGCGGTAAGCGTACCACTGCACTTTATTTTGAACCGGCATTTTTCGCTTTGGCACTAATCTCAATTTGGCTGAGCATCAAACAGTTTGGTATCAAAACACCGAAAAGCGATGCTATGATTCTGGCAGGGATAATATTATCAGGATCATTTTCAGGGGTAATGACCTTTATCCTGTTTTACCTTCTGGAGTGGGCGTTCCAATATTTGAATAAGGATGCGATAAAGAAAAAACTTCCACTGGCGCTGGTCTCATTAACCCTGTTTTTGGTTGGGGTAATTATTGCATTTCCTTATATCGCGACACGACTTGGCGATTTAGGGACGGAAGGCTCATCTTCTTATTATCGTATTGTGGGCCCGTTAGTCATGGTCGGATATTCCTTGACCCATATTGATGGTGTAGTCAGATTTGGCTCACTTTATGAATATGTCGCATCATTCGGAATCTTTAACGGTGCGGATGTCGGGAAAACCATAGACAATGGATTGTATCTACTGATTATTTATTTTTCCTGGTTCGCAGTGCTAATGACGCTGTGGTATATGGGGAAAGTTTTAAAAATGGCGCTAAATGCGTTTGGCGATAATCGCAATTTTCGGGTACAGCTCTATCTTTTTACGCCGGTGTCGCTGTTTTTTACCGGTTCAATATTTAGCCCGGAATATGCTTTTTTAATCGTCTGTCCGTTCATTTTGCGCAAGGCGTTAAAAATTTCATAACGGGGTGGTGGCATGTTTTTAAGCGTCGTTACCGTCGCCTTTCGCAATTACGAAGGGGTGGTAAAAACCTGGCGCTCGCTGCGCAATCTGGCACGCGATCCGGGTCTGTCATTTGAATGGATCGTAGTGGACGGCGGTTCGGAGGACGGCACGCGCGAATTTCTGCAAAAACGTCACGGTGAGTTTAACCTGCGTTTTATCAGCGAAAAGGATCGCGGTATTTATGATGCCATGAACAAAGGCATTGCGCTGGCGCAGGGGCGCTATACCCTGTTTCTTAATTCCGGTGATGCGTTCCATGATGATGCCGCGCTGTTTGTCCGCCAACTGGCGCGACAAAAGGGCGAGGCGATGTATATTGGCGACGCGCTGCTGGATTTCGGCGGCGGGCATAAAATACGCCGGAAGGCTAAACCCGGGTATTATATCTACCATAGTTTGCCAGCCAGCCATCAGGCGATATTTTTCCCGACAGCAGCGTTAAAAAAGTATCCTTATGATCTGCAATATCATGTCTCTTCAGATTATGCGCTGGCGGCCCGTCTCTATAAAGCAGGCTATCCTTTTCGGCGAATTAACGGACTGGTATCTGAATTTTCGATGGGCGGCGTGTCAACCTCGAATAATCTGGAATTATGTCAGGATGCAAAAAATGTACAGCGAAAAATATTACGTGTGCCAGGATTTTGGGCGCAATTATCCTATTTATTACGTCTGAAAACGACGGGTAAAACAAAAGCGCGGTATAACAAAGTCTAATCACCGGGAGTTATTATGCAGGATCTTAGCGGCTTTACGGTGCCGAAAGGGTTCCGCGGCGCTAATGCGCTAAAGGTACAATTATGGTGGGCGGTACAGGCGACATTATTCGCCGGATCGCCGCAAATATTGTATCGCTGGCGAGCCTTTTTGCTGCGTCTGTTTGGCGCCAAAATTGGAAAGAATGTGGTTATTCGACCGTCAGTAAAAATTACCTATCCGTGGAAATTAACCGTCGGCGATTATGCCTGGGTAGGCGACGACGCTGTGTTATATACGTTGGGTGAAATTAATATTGGCGCACATGCGGTTATTTCACAAAAAGGCTATTTGTGTACCGGTAGCCATGATTATACCAGCGCCCATTTCGATATTAACGCCGCGCCGATTGTTATTGGCGAAAAATGTTGGCTGGCGACCGATGTTTTTGTCGCGCCCGGCGTGACGATAGGCCATGGCACCGTCGTCGGCGCGCGCAGCAGTGTATTTAAATCATTACCGGCAAATGCGATTTGTCGGGGCAATCCCGCAGTGGTAACGCGCCAGCGCGTTCAGAAAGTTACTCCCTAACGGGACTATTTGAGGAAATGAAAATGTCAAAAGTCGCTCTCATTACTGGCGTAACCGGACAGGATGGGTCTTACCTGGCAGAATTTCTGCTGGAAAAAGGGTATGAGGTGCATGGTATCAAGCGCCGCGCGTCATCGTTTAATACCGAGCGCGTGGACCATATTTATCAGGATCCGCACAGCTGCAACCCGAAATTTCATCTGCATTATGGCGACCTGACCGACGCCTCCAACCTGACCCGCATTTTACAGGAAGTGCAGCCGGATGAGGTCTACAATCTGGGCGCGATGAGCCATGTGGCGGTGTCGTTTGAGTCGCCGGAATATACCGCCGATGTGGATGCGATGGGCACGCTGCGCCTGCTGGAGGCGATCCGCTTCCTCGGTCTTGAAAAGAAAACGCGGTTCTACCAGGCCTCCACCTCTGAACTGTACGGGCTGGTGCAGGAAATTCCGCAGAAAGAGACCACGCCGTTCTACCCGCGTTCCCCCTATGCGGTGGCGAAACTGTACGCCTACTGGATCACCGTCAACTACCGTGAATCCTACGGTATTTACGCCTGTAACGGCATTCTGTTCAACCATGAGTCCCCGCGTCGCGGCGAAACCTTCGTCACCCGTAAGATCACCCGCGCCATCGCCAATATCGCCCAGGGACTGGAGTCCTGCCTGTATCTCGGCAATATGGACTCGCTGCGCGACTGGGGCCATGCGAAAGATTACGTGCGGATGCAGTGGATGATGTTACAGCAGGAGCAGCCGGAAGATTTTGTGATTGCCACCGGCGTGCAGTATTCCGTACGCCAGTTTGTGGAGCTGGCGGCGGCGCAACTGGGGATAAAACTGCGCTTTGAAGGCGAAGGCATTAATGAGAAAGGGATTGTGGTATCCGTTACCGGACACGATGCGCCGGGCGTGAAACCGGGGGATGTGATTGTGGCCGTTGATCCGCGTTATTTCCGTCCGGCGGAAGTGGAAACCCTGCTGGGCGACCCGTCCAAAGCGCATGAGAAACTGGGCTGGAAACCGGAAATCACCATCTCGGAGATGGTCTCCGAGATGGTGGCGAACGATCTGGAGGCCGCGAAAAAACACTCACTGCTGAAATCTCACGGTTACGAGGTGGCCATCGCGCTGGAGTCCTGAGAATGAACAAGCAACGAATTTTTGTGGCGGGCCATCGCGGGATGGTGGGTTCCGCCATTGTACGGCAGCTTGCGCAGCGCGGCGACGTGGAACTGGTGCTGCGCACCCGCGATGAGCTGGATCTGCTCGACGGGCGCGCGGTACAGGCGTTCTTTACCGGGGCGGGTATCGACCAGGTTTATCTGGCGGCGGCGAAAGTGGGCGGCATTGTCGCCAACAACACGTATCCGGCGGATTTTATCTATGAAAACATGATGATAGAGAGCAACATTATTCACGCCGCGCACCTGCACAACGTGAACAAACTGCTGTTTCTCGGTTCGTCCTGTATCTATCCGAAACTGGCAAGGCAGCCGATGGCGGAAAGCGAGCTGCTGCAGGGGACGCTGGAGCCGACCAACGAGCCGTATGCCATCGCCAAGATCGCCGGGATTAAACTGTGCGAGTCCTACAACCGGCAGTACGGCCGCGACTACCGTTCGGTAATGCCGACCAACCTGTACGGCCCGCATGACAATTTCCATCCGGACAATTCACATGTGATCCCGGCGCTGCTGCGCCGCTTTCATGAGGCTGCGCAGAGCCACGCGCCGGAGGTGGTGGTGTGGGGCAGCGGCACGCCGATGCGCGAATTTCTGCACGTTGACGATATGGCGGCGGCCAGCATTCACGTGATGGAGCTGGCGCGCGAGGTGTGGCAGGAGAACACCGACCCGATGCTGTCGCACATTAACGTCGGCACTGGCGTGGACTGCACTATCCGCGAACTGGCGCAGACTATCGCAAAGGTGGTGGGTTACCAGGGCCGGGTGGTGTTCGACGCCGCGAAGCCGGACGGCACGCCGCGTAAATTGCTCGACGTCACGCGCCTGCATCAGCTTGGCTGGTATCACGAAATTTCACTGGAGGCAGGGCTTGCCGGTACTTACCAGTGGTTCCTTGAGAATCAGCAACGGTTCCGGGGGTGACAATGTTTTTACGTCAGGAAGATTTCGCCGCCGTGGTGCGGGCGACGCCCCTCATCTCCCTCGATTTCATCGTGGAAAACGGCCAGGGGGAAATTTTACTGGGCCAGCGACTCAACCGTCCGGCGCAGGGCTACTGGTTTGTGCCGGGGGGGCGGGTGTGCAAAGACGAAACGCTGGAGGCCGCCTTTGCACGCCTGACGCAGGCGGAACTGGGCGTGCGTCTGCCGCTGGTGGCAGGGACGTTTTATGGCGTCTGGCAGCACTTCTATGACGACAACTTTTCCGGTGAGGATTTTTCAACTCACTACATCGTGCTCGGCTTTCGTCTGCGCGTGGCGGAGAGCGATTTACGCCTGCCTGACGCCCAGCATGGCAGTTACCGCTGGCTGTCGCCGGAAAAGCTTCTGGCAAGCGACAATGTTCATGAGAACAGTCGGGCCTACTTCTTTCCTGACGCGCCGGCGGTGGGCCTATGAAGATCCTGGTCTATGGCATTAACTATTCGCCGGAACTGACCGGTATTGGCAAATATACCGGCGAAATGGTGGCGTGGATGGCGCGGGAAGGCCATGAGGTGCGGGTAATCACCGCGCCGCCGTACTACCCGCAGTGGAAGGTTGGCGAGCGCTATTCCGCATGGCGCTATCGCCGGGAAGAGGGCGAGGCTACCGTCTGGCGCTGCCCGCTGTATGTGCCGAAACAGCCCTCCACCCTAAAACGACTGCTTCATCTGGGGAGCTTTGCATTGAGCAGTTTTTTCCCACTGATGGCGCAGCGTCGCTGGAAGCCGGATCGGATTATCGGCGTTGTACCGACGCTCTTTTGTACGCCGGGAATGCGCCTGCTGGCGACACTCTCCGGCGCGCGTACTGTACTGCATATTCAGGATTACGAAGTGGACGCCATGCTCGGCTTAGGAATGGCGGGAAAAGGCAAGCGCGGCAGCGTAGCACGGTTAGCGACGGCCTTTGAACGCAGCGCGCTGCGTAACGTTGATAATGTTTCGACCATCTCTCGCTCCATGATGAATAAAGCGCGGGAAAAGGGCGTCGCGGCGGAAAAAATCCTCTTTTTTCCGAACTGGTCGGAAGTGGCGCGCTTTCAGGACGTTAATGACGCTGACGTGACGGCTTTGCGTCAGCAGCTTGGCTTGCCAGAGGGCAAAAAAATTGTGCTCTATTCCGGCAATATCGGCGAAAAGCAAGGGCTGGAAAAGGTAATTGACGCCGCGGAACGATTACGCGATCGACCGTTGATTTTTGCGATTGTCGGCCAGGGGGGCGGCAAGGCGCGGCTGGAGAACATGGCCCGCGAACGCGGCCTGGCAAATATTAAATTCCTCCCGCTGCAGCCTTACGACGCCTTACCCGCGCTGCTGAAAATGGGCGACTGCCATCTGGTGGTGCAAAAGCGCGGCGCAGCGGATGCGGTACTGCCCTCCAAGCTGACTAACATTCTGGCGGTCGGCGGTAATGCGGTGATTACCGCTGAGCCGCACACCGAATTAGGGCAACTTTGCGCGCGCTATCCGGGCATCGCCGTTTGCGTGGAACCGGAGTCGACCGACGCGCTGGTCGACGGGATTAGCCAGGCGCTCGCCATGCCGAAAAACAACACGACGGCACGTGAATACGCCGAACGCACGCTCAATAAAGAGAACGTGCTACGCCAATTTATTGCAGATATTCGGGGATGATAATGCGTCAGACAAAACTTTACCCGGTTGTGATGGCCGGTGGCTCCGGTAGCCGATTGTGGCCGCTTTCTCGCGTGCTTTATCCAAAACAGTTTCTGTGCCTGAAAGGCGATCTCACCATGTTGCAAACCACCATTTGCCGTCTGAACGGCGTGGAGTGCGAAAGCCCGGTGGTTATCTGCAACGAACAGCACCGTTTTATCGTTGCCGAACAGCTCCGCCAGCTCAATAAGCTGACGGAGAACATTATTCTTGAGCCCGCCGGGCGCAATACCGCGCCGGCGATTGCGCTGGCGGCGCTGGCGGCGACGCGCCAGCATACGGACTGCGATCCGCTGATGCTGGTACTGGCGGCGGATCATGCGATCGCCAATGAAGAGGCCTTCCGCGACGCAGTGCGCGGCGCCATGCCCTATGCCGACGCGGGCAAACTGGTGACCTTCGGTATCGTGCCGGATCTGCCGGAAACCGGCTATGGCTATATCCGGCGTGGTGATGTCGTGCCGGGCGCGACGGATGCGGTGGCTTTTGAGGTGGCGCAGTTCGTTGAGAAGCCGGGGCTGGAAACCGCTCAGGCCTACGTCGCCAGCGGCGATTACTACTGGAACAGCGGCATGTTTCTGTTCCGCGCCGGACGCTATCTGGAGGAGCTGAAAAAGTTCCGCCCCGATATTCTGGCCGCCTGTGAGCAGGCGATGCGCGGCGTCGATCCGGATCTTGACTTCATTCGCGTGGATGAAGAGGCCTTCCTCGCCTGTCCGGAAGAGTCCATTGACTACGCGGTGATGGAGCGGACGGCGGACGCGGTGGTGATGCCAATGGACGCGGGCTGGAGCGATGTCGGCTCGTGGTCCTCGCTGTGGGAAATCAGCGCCCACACCCCGGAGGGAAACGTCCATCACGGCGACGTCATCAGCCATAAAACGGAAAACAGCTACGTTTACGCCGAATCCGGCCTGGTGACCACCGTCGGTGTGAAGGATCTGGTGGTGGTGCAGACCAAAGACGCCGTGCTGATTGCCGATCGCCACGCGGTGCAGGACGTGAAAAAGGTGGTAGAGAAGATCAAGGCCGACGGACGCCATGAGCACCACATGCACCGCGAGGTTTACCGTCCGTGGGGCAAATACGACTCCATCGACGCGGGCGAGCGCTATCAGGTGAAGCGCATTACTGTCAAGCCGGGGGAAGGACTGTCGGTACAGATGCACCATCACCGCGCCGAGCACTGGGTGGTGGTGGCGGGGACCGCCAGAGTCACCATCAACGGCGAGGTTAAGCTGCTCGGTGAAAACGAGTCCATCTATATTCCGCTGGGGGCGACCCACTGCCTGGAAAATCCGGGAAAAATACCGCTCGATTTAATTGAAGTGCGTTCCGGCTCGTATCTCGAAGAGGACGACGTGGTGCGGTTCGAGGACCGTTACGGGCGGGTCTGACGCCTGCAATTATGCCCGGTAAGCGCAACGCGCCATCCGGCAATGAACAACAATAACGATGTTGGCCATTTACGGTCAGGGCTAACTGTTGCCTGAAGAAGGGTAAGAACATGACAAAATTAACCTGTTTCAAGGCCTACGACATTCGCGGCAGGCTGGGCGAAGAGCTCAATGAAGATATCGCGTGGCGGATTGGCCGCGCCTATGGCGAATATTTAAAACCGAAAACCATCGTGCTGGGCGGCGACGTGCGCCTGACCAGCGAGGCGCTGAAGCTGGCGCTGGCGAAAGGGTTACAGGACGCGGGCGTTGACGTGCTGGATATCGGTATGTCCGGCACCGAAGAGATTTACTTCGCCACCTTCCACCTCGGCGTGGACGGCGGTATTGAAGTGACCGCCAGCCATAATCCGATGGACTACAACGGTATGAAGCTGGTGCGCGAGGGCGCCCGCCCGATAAGCGGCGACACCGGTCTGCGCGACGTTCAGCGTCTGGCGGAAGCGGGCGATTTCCCGCCGGTGAACGAGGCCGCGCGCGGCAGCTACAGACAAATCAGCCTGCGCGACGCCTACATCGACCACCTGCTCGGCTATATCAGTGTTAACAATCTCACCCCGCTGAAGCTGGTGGTGAATTCCGGCAACGGGGCGGCGGGGCCGGTCATTGACGCCATCGAAGCGCGTCTGGAGGCGCTGGGCGCGCCGGTGGAGTTCATCAAAATCCACAACATCCCGGACGGCACCTTCCCGAACGGCATTCCCAACCCGTTGCTGCCGGAGTGTCGCGACGACACCCGCAAGGCCGTTATTGAACACGGGGCGGACATGGGCATCGCCTTTGACGGCGACTTCGACCGCTGCTTCCTGTTCGATGAGAAAGGGCAGTTTATCGAGGGGTACTACATCGTCGGGCTGCTGGCGGAAGCGTTTCTGGAAAAACACCCGGGGGCGAAGATTATCCACGACCCGCGCTTGACCTGGAACACGGAGGCAGTGGTGACGGCGGCGGGCGGGACGCCGGTGATGTCAAAAACCGGGCACGCCTTTATCAAGGAGCGGATGCGTACGGAGGATGCCATTTATGGCGGGGAAATGAGCGCGCATCACTATTTTCGTGATTTTGCCTACTGCGACAGCGGGATGATCCCGTGGTTGCTGGTGGCGGAGCTGGTGTGCCTGAAGGGGCAGTCGCTGGGTGAACTGGTCCGCGACCGGATGGCGGCGTTCCCGGCGAGCGGGGAAATCAACAGCAGGCTGGCGGAGCCGGCGGAGGCCATTGCGCGGGTGGAAGCGCACTTCGCGGAAGAGGCGCAGGCAGTGGACCGCACGGACGGTCTCAGCATGTCGTTCGCCAACTGGCGTTTCAACCTGCGCTCGTCGAACACCGAACCGGTGGTGCGCCTGAATGTGGAATCACGCGGCGATATTCCGCTGATGGAAGCGCGAACACGTACTCTGCTGGCGCTGCTGAATCAGTAACGTCAGATCTCCCCTTACCGCCTGCGGGTAAGGGGCCAATCACAGGAACAACGATGACAAATCTAAAAAAGCGCGAACGAGCCAAAACCAATGCATCGTTAATCTCTATGGTGCAACGCTTTTCAGATATCACCATCATGTTTGGCGGGCTGTGGTTCATCTGTGAAGTCAGTGGACTGCCATTCCTGTACATGCACCTGTTGGTGGTGCTGATTACGCTGGTTGTTTTTCAAATGCTGGGCGGGATGACCGATTTTTATCGCTCCTGGCGCGGCGTCAAAATGTCGACAGAGTTAACGCTGTTACTGCAAAACTGGACGCTGAGCCTGATCTTCAGCGCCGGTCTGGTGGCGTTTAATGATGACTTTGACAACCGCCTCGCCACCTGGCTGGCCTGGTATGCGCTGTCCAGCCTGGGCTTAGTGTTATGCCGTTCATTTATTCGTTTCGGCGCGGGCTGGCTACGCAATCGTGGTTATAACACTCGCCGGGTCGCCGTCGCCGGAGATTTGCCTGCGGGCCAGACGTTGCTGGATAGCTTCCGTAATGAGCCGTGGCTGGGTTTTGAGGTGGTGGGCGTCTATCACGATCCCAAACCGGGCGGCGTCTCTGCTGACTGGGCCGGGAACTTCGAGCAGTTAATTGACGATGCGAAAGCCTCGCGAATTCACAATGTTTATATCGCCATGTCAATGAGCGACGGCGCCATGGTGAAAAAACTGGTGCGCGAGCTGGCCGACACCACCTGCTCGGTGATCCTTATTCCCGATGTGTTCACCTTTAATATTCTCCACTCGCGCGTGGAGGAGATGAGCGGCGTTCCGGTCGTTCCGCTGTATGACACGCCGCTATCAGGGATTAACCGTCTGCTTAAACGGGCAGAAGACATCGTGCTGGCGTCGCTGATTCTGCTGCTCATCTCACCGGTACTGTGCTGCATTGCGCTGGCGGTCAAATTGAGTTCGCCCGGGCCGGTGATTTTCCGTCAGACGCGCTACGGGATGGACGGCAAGCCGATCAAGGTCTGGAAGTTCCGCTCAATGAAGGTGATGGAAAACGATAAGGTCGTTACCCAGGCGACACAAAACGATCCGCGCGTCACCCGGGTAGGTAACTTTTTGCGTCGTACCTCGCTGGATGAATTGCCGCAGTTTATCAATGTATTAACCGGCGGGATGTCCATCGTCGGTCCTCGCCCTCACGCGGTGGCGCATAACGAACAGTATCGTCAGTTGATTGAAGGTTACATGCTACGCCACAAGATGAAGCCGGGCATCACCGGCTGGGCGCAAATTAATGGCTGGCGCGGTGAGACCGATACGCTGGAGAAAATGGAAAAACGCGTGGAATTCGACCTGGAATACATCCGCGAATGGAGTATTTGGTTCGATATCAAAATCGTTTTTCTGACGATTTTTAAAGGGTTTGTTAATAAAGCAGCGTATTAAGAACCTGACCCACAAGGCTATTTTACTTGCCATATTGCACCAGGGCAGTGTTCAATCTGGCTGCGCCAATGATGCCTTGTGAACAGGTTCTGGAGAAAAGAATGAGTTTACGACAAAAAACGATCAGTGGTGCGAAATGGTCGGCTATCGCCACGATAGTGATTATCGGTCTGGGGTTAATTCAGATGACGGTGCTGGCGCGAATCATCGACAACCACCAGTTTGGCCTGTTGACCGTCTCGCTGGTGATTATCGCGCTGGCCGACACGATCTCGGACTTTGGCATCGCGAACTCGATTATCCAGCGTAAAACGATTGGGCATCTGGAGCTGACCACGCTCTACTGGCTAAACGTTGGGCTTGGGATTGTGGTATTTGCGGTGGTCTTTTGGCTGAGCGATGCGATTGCCCATGTTTTGCATAACCCGGATCTCGCGCCGTTAATCAAAACGTTGTCGCTGGCGTTTATTGTGATCCCTCACGGGCAGCAGTTCCGCGCGCTGATGCAAAAAGAGCTGGAGTTCAATAAGATCGGCATGATCGAAACGACCTCCGTGCTGGCGGGGTTCACCTTTACGGTGATTAGCGCCCATTACTGGCCGCTGGCGTTAACCGCGATTCTCGGCTATCTGGTGAACAGTGCGGTGCGAACGCTGCTCTTTGGTTACTTTGGCCGCAAGATTTACCGTCCGGGACTGCATTTTTCGCTGACATCGGTGTCCACGAACCTGCGTTTTGGCGCGTGGCTGACGGCGGACAGTATCGTCAATTACATCAACACGAATTTATCGACGCTGGTACTGGCGAGAATTCTCGGCGCAAGCGTCGCCGGGGGATATAACCTCGCGTACAACGTGGCGGTTGTGCCGCCGGCGAAGCTTAACCCCATCATTACTCGCGTGCTATTTCCGGCATTCGCCAAAATCCAGGACGATACCGAGAAGCTGCGCGTCAACTTCTATAAGTTGCTTTCCGTGGTGGGAATTATCAATTTTCCCGCGCTGTTGGGCCTGATGGTAGTGGCGAACAATTTTGTGCCGTTAGTGTTTGGCGAGAAGTGGAACAGCATTATCCCGATCTTGCAATTGCTGTGCGTGGTGGGGCTGCTGCGCTCGGTCGGCAACCCGATTGGTTCGCTGCTGATGGCGAAAGCGCGCGTGGATATCAGCTTTAAATTCAACGTCTTTAAAACGTTTCTGTTTATCCCGGCAATTCTCATTGGCGGCCATCTGGCGGGGGCGATTGGCGTGACGCTGGGGTTCCTGGTGGTGCAAATCATCAACACCATTCTGAGCTATTTCGTGATGATTAAGCCGGTACTCGGCTCCAGCTATCGTCAGTATATTCTCAGCCTGTGGCTACCGTTTTATCTCTCATTGCCAACATTTATTACCAGCTACGGCGCAGGAAAGTTGGTCGACGGCTATTTACCGCTGTCAGGGGTATTCGCACTACAGGTTATGGTCGGTATTTTGAGTTTTATTTTGATGATTATTTTTTCACGCAATGCGCTGGTGATGGAAATAAAAAATCAGCTTGTTGGCAGTGCAAAACTGAAAAAGTTATTACGTGTCGGATGACGGGGATATAAGAGGCTATTTATGAAATTATTAATTTTAGGCAACCACACATGCGGCAACCGTGGTGATAGCGCCATTATGCGCGGTTTGCTTGATGCCATCCGTCAACAGGCGCCAGAGGCGGAGATGGATGTGATGAGCCGTTTCCCGGTGAGTTCCGCCTGGTTGCAGGGGCGCCCGATTATTGCCGACCCGCTGTATCAGTTAAGCCAGAAACAGCAGGCGGCGGCAGGGCTTAACGGTCGGGTGAAAAAAGTATTACGCCGTCGTTTTCAGCATAAAATTTTATTGTCTAAAGTCGCCCAGGAAGGATCGCTGCGTAATTTTGCTATCGCGCCGGAATTTGCCGAATTCGCGCAATTTATTGCGCAGTATGACGCCGTCATTCAGGTGGGCGGTTCAAACTATGTCGACTTATACGGTTTGACTCACTTTGAATATCCGCTGTGCGCGTTTATGGCGAATAAACCAATTTATATGGTGGGACATAGCGTCGGCCCTTTCCAGAACCCTGACTTTAACCAGCTCGCCAATTATGTTTTTGGGCGCACCAGTGCGCTGATCCTGCGTGAAACCGTCAGCCGCGATCTGATGACCGCCGCGCAGATCGATACCCGGAAAGTGGAGCAGGGGGTGGATACCGCCTGGTTAGTCGAACGCCGTCACGACGAGTTTGTCGCCAGTTATGCTGTGCAGCACTGGCTGGACGTCACCGGGCGCCGCAAAACCGTCGCGATTACGTTGCGCGATCTGGAGCCGTTTGATAAACGCCTGGGCACCACTCAGCAGGCCTATGAGCAGGCATTTGCCCAGGTCGTGAATCGCCTGATTGCGGACGGTTATCAGGTACTGGCGCTGTCGACCTGCACCAGTATTGATCGCTATAACCGCGATGACCGGATGGTTGCGTTACGGATGGCGAAGTATGTAAACGACTCAGAGCATTTCCATATCGCGATGGACGAACTCAATGACGTGGAAATCGGAAAGATCCTCGCATCCTGCGTACTGACCATCGGGACGCGCCTGCATTCCGCCATTATCTCCATGAATTTTGGCACGCCCGCCATCGCCATTAATTATGAGCATAAATCCGCCGGGATTATGCAGCAGCTAGGCCTGGCGGAATTGGCCATCGATATCCGTCACTTGCTGAACGGTTCATTACAAAGCGTGGTGGCCGATACGCTCAGTCAATTGCCTGCGCTAAAGGCAAAAGTGGCTAACGCCGTCACCGGGGAGCGAGCGAAAGGGTTCACGATGATCAAATCCGTTCTCGACAGAATTCGGGAGGAACAATGAAAGTCAGCTTTTTTCTGCTGAAATTTCCACTCTCATCGGAAACCTTTGTGCTGAATCAGATTACTGCGTTTATTGATATGGGCCATGAGGTGGAGATTGTCGCGTTACAAAAAGGCGATACCCAACATACTCACGCCGCCTGGGAGAAGTATGGCCTGGCGGCGAAAACCCGCTGGTTACAGGATGAGCCCCAGGGACGGCTGGCGAAACTGCGCTACCGGGCATGTAAAACGCTGCCGGGGCTGCATCGGGCGGCGACCTGGAAAGCGCTCAATTTTACCCGCTATGGCGATGAATCACGCAATTTGATCCTTTCCGCGATTTGCGCGCAGGTGGGCCAGCCTTTTGTGGCGGATGTGTTCATCGCACACTTTGGTCCGGCGGGCGTGACGGCGGCCAAACTACGCGAACTGGGCGTGCTTCGCGGCAAAATCGTGACTATTTTCCACGGGATTGATATCTCCAGCCGCGAAGTGCTCAGTCATTACACGCCGGAGTATCAGCAGTTGTTTCGTCGTGGCGATCTGATGCTGCCCATCAGCGATCTGTGGGCCGGTCGTCTGAAAAGTATGGGCTGCCCGCCGGAAAAGATTGCCGTTTCGCGCATGGGCGTCGACATGACGCGTTTTACCCATCGTCCGGTGAAAGCGCCAGGAATGCCGCTGGAGATGATTTCCGTCGCGCGCCTGACCGAGAAAAAAGGCCTGCATGTGGCGATTGAAGCCTGTCGGCAACTGAAAGCGCAGGGCGTGGCGTTTCGCTACCGCATTCTGGGGATTGGCCCGTGGGAACGTCGGCTGCGCACGCTCATCGAGCAGTATCAGTTAGAGGATGTCATTGAGATGCCGGGGTTTAAACCGAGCCATGAAGTGAAGGCGATGCTGGATGACGCCGATGTTTTTTTGCTGCCGTCGATTACCGGTACGGATGGCGATATGGAAGGTATTCCGGTAGCGCTGATGGAGGCGATGGCGGTGGGGATTCCCGTGGTGTCTACCGTGCATAGCGGTATTCCGGAACTGGTGGAGGCCGGCAAATCCGGCTGGCTGGTGCCGGAACACGATGCGCAGGCGCTGGCGGCCCGACTCGCTGAGTTCAGCCGGATTGACCACGACACGCTGGAGTCGGTGATCACGCGTGCCCGTGAAAAAGTGGCGCAAGATTTTAATCAGCAGGCGATTAATCGTCAGTTAGCCAGCCTGCTACAAACGATATAAACGAGGTGGTATGCCCACGACTAAATTCTCCCGACGTACCCTCCTGACGGCAGGTTCCGCGCTTGCTGTTCTTCCTTTTCTGCGCGCCTTGCCGGTACAGGCGCGTGAACCTCGCCAGACCGTCGATATTAAGGATTATCCGGCGGATGACGGTATCGCCTCGTTCAAACAGGCCTTCGCCGACGGGCAGACCGTGGTCGTACCGCCAGGATGGGTGTGTGAAAATATCAATGCGGCGATAACGATTCCGGCGGGAAAAACGCTGCGGATACAGGGCGCGGTGCGTGGGAATGGCCGGGGACGGTTTATTTTGCAGGACGGGTGTCAGGTGGTGGGGGAGCAGGGCGGCAGTCTGCACAATGTGACGCTGGATGTTCGCGGGTCGGACTGTGTGATTAAAGGCGTGACGATGAGCGGCTTTGGCCCCGTCGCGCAAATTTTCATCGGCGGTAAGGAACCGCAGGTGATGCGTAATCTCATTATCGATGACATCACCGTTACCCACGCCAACTACGCCATTCTCCGCCAGGGATTTCATAACCAAATGGACGGCGCGCGGATTACGCATAGCCGTTTTAGCGATTTACAGGGGGACGCCATTGAGTGGAATGTCGCGATTCACGACCGCGACATCCTGATTTCCGATCATGTCATCGAACGCATTGATTGTACCAATGGCAAAATCAACTGGGGGATCGGCATCGGGCTGGCGGGTAGCACCTATGACAATAGTTATCCTGAAGACCAGGCAGTAAAAAACTTTGTGGTGGCCAATATTACCGGATCTGATTGCCGACAGCTGGTACACGTAGAAAATGGCAAACATTTCGTCATTCGCAATGTCAAAGCCAAAAACATCACGCCCGATTTCAGTAAAAATGCGGGTATTGATAACGCAACGATCGCAATTTATGGCTGTGATAATTTTGTCATTGATAATATTGATATGACGAATAGTGCCGGGATGCTCATCGGCTATGGCGTCGCTAAAGGAAAATACCTGTCAATTCCGCAAAACTTTAAATTAAACGCTATTCGGTTGGATAACCGCCAGGTTGCTTATAAATTGCGCGGTATTCAAATTTCCTCCGGCAACACCCCCTCTTTTGTCGCCATCACCAATGTACGGATGACGCGTGCTACGCTGGAACTGCATAATCAACCGCAGCACCTCTTTCTGCGTAATATCAACGTGATGCAAACTTCAGCGATTGGCCCGGCGTTAAAAATGCACTTCGATTTGCGTAAAGATGTCCGTGGTCAATTTATGGCCCGCCAGGACACGCTGCTTTCCCTCGCTAATGTTCATGCCATCAATGAAAACGGGCAGAGTTCTGTGGATATCGACAGGATTAATCACCAAACCGTGAATGTCGAAGCGGTGAATTTTCCGCTGCCGAAGCGGGGAGGGTAAAATCCAGGCGGCACAATCTTAGTGGATATCATCCAGTAAAAGATTATAATCATCCGATACCGTTAAAGCTGGGACTGAGCAGCGTTGACTACTCAGGGAAGATACTCATCTTTATCTTGTTTTCTTGTATTTCAACCAGACTAAGTGATTTATGAACGATAACGTTTTGCTCATTGGTGCTTCCGGATTCGTAGGAACCCGACTCCTTGAAACGGCTGTGGATGATTTTAATATCAAGAATCTGGATAAACAGCAAAGCCATTTCTATCCAGAGATTACCCGGATTGGCGATGTTCGTGACCAACAAATCCTTGATCAGACGCTGGCTGGTTTTGATACAGTCGTACTATTGGCTGCAGAGCATCGTGATGACGTCAGTCCTACCTCGCTTTATTATGATGTCAACGTCCAGGGGACACGTAACGTACTGGCGGCGATGGAAAAAAATGGCGTAAAAAACATCATCTTCACCAGTTCTGTTGCAGTCTATGGCCTCAACAAGAAAAATCCTGACGAAACGCACCCTCACGATCCTTTTAATCATTACGGAAAAAGCAAATGGCAAGCAGAAGAAGTTTTGCGTGAGTGGCATGCTAAAGCGCCGAATGAGCGTTCTTTGACCATAATTCGTCCTACCGTTATTTTCGGGGAGCGTAACCGCGGTAATGTCTACAATCTCTTGAAACAGATCGCTGGTGGTAAATTTGCGATGGTTGGTTCGGGAACTAACTATAAATCAATGGCTTATGTTGGTAATATCGTCGAGTTTATCAAATTCAAACTCAAGAATGTTACGGCGGGCTATGAAGTTTATAACTATGTTGATAAACCTGATCTGAATATGAATCAACTGGTTGCCGAGGTAGAACAGAGCCTGGGGAAAAAAATCCCATCGATGCACCTTCCATATCCATTAGGTATGCTGGGAGGCTACTGTTTCGATATTCTGAGCAAAGTAACGGGCAAGAAGTATGCTGTAAGCTCGGTTCGTGTTAAAAAATTCTGTGCGACAACGCAGTTTGATGCAACAAAAGTGCATTCTTCTGGTTTTGTTGCGCCATACACCTTATCTCAGGGGTTGGATCGTACACTGCAATATGAGTTTGTTCATGCAAAGCAAGATGACATTACATTCGTTTCCGAGTGATGCTGCTATGTTTGCCATGAAGTACCGCATGCCATACTTGGGTATATTGATGCGCTCAATTCCGAGTAATCTGAATACCCACATAGCTGATGAAGTGTAGTGTTAGTAGATGGTTTACCGCAACATAACTGTAGTTATTACAGCAAGTTGGGGGGCTATTTATATAAACTGGCTAACACGTAGCGAAAGTCTATACTTTATCAGCCATTTAGAGGTAGGAGAGATAATGACTAATTTGAAAGCAGTTATACCGGTAGCAGGGTTGGGTATGCACATGTTGCCTGCCACCAAGGCAATCCCAAAAGAGATGCTACCGATCGTCGACAAACCGATGATTCAATACATTGTCGATGAGATTGTGGCTGCAGGGATCAAAGAAATCGTACTGGTGACTCACGCGTCTAAAAATGCCGTTGAGAACCACTTCGACACCTCTTATGAACTTGAATCACTTCTTGAGCAGCGCGTTAAGCGTCAGCTTCTGGCGGAAGTGCAATCTATCTGCCCACCGGGCGTGACGATTATGAACGTTCGCCAGGCGCAGCCGTTAGGGCTGGGGCACTCTATTCTGTGCGCGCGTCCGGTCGTGGGCGATAACCCTTTCATTGTGGTACTCCCGGATATTATTATTGATGATGCTACCGCCGATCCGCTGCGCTATAACCTTGCGGCGATGGTGGCGCGTTTCAATGATACGGGTCGTAGCCAGGTGCTGGCGAAGCGCATGAAAGGTGATTTATCGGAGTATTCCGTTATCCAGACGAAAGAACCTCTGGATAATGAAGGCAAAGTCAGCCGGATCGTGGAGTTTATCGAAAAACCGGATCAGCCGCAGACGCTGGATTCCGATCTGATGGCAGTAGGCCGTTATGTGCTTTCAGCCGACATCTGGACGGAACTGGAAAGAACCGAACCGGGCGCCTGGGGCCGTATCCAGCTCACCGATGCCATTGCTGAGCTGGCGAAAAAACAGTCGGTTGACGCGATGCTAATGACGGGCGACAGCTATGACTGCGGTAAAAAAATGGGCTACATGCAGGCATTTGTGAAATATGGGCTGCGTAACCTGAAAGAAGGGACGAAGTTCCGTAAGAGCATAGAGCAGCTTTTGCATGAATAAGTATTAACAACCGTGATAAATGGTTGGTGATAAACATAATAACGGCAGTGAACATTCGAAGCGGCAAGTTGGCTGAAACGAGTGTTGACTGCCGTTTTAGTTTTGTATAAAGGACTTAAGTAACAAGGGGTTATCTGGAGCATTTTAATGCTGATTTTATAAGATTTATCCTTGTTTCTAACGGCAATTGATAAGACAATTGGCGTTTAAGTTTTAGTGAGCTTTGCCCTGTATGGGCGAGGTTTGTAACAAGTCGATATGTACGCAGTGCACTGGTAGCTGATGAGCCAGGGGCGGTAGCGTGTGTAAATAAATTGCTAGTCTTTTGTGGGAGACAAAAGATGTTGATTTTAGTTACTGGTGGGGCGGGATATATAGGTTCGCATACTATAATATCGTTGCTTGAAAATAATTATAACGTCATTGTGCTTGATAATTTATGTAATTCATCATTTGAATCTATAAAGCGTATTGAAAAAATAATGCACAAAAAAATAAATTTTTATTTAGGAGATGTTCGTGATAAATCTCTTTTAAAAAATATTTTTTTGGATAATAAAATTGATGCAGTCATACATTTTGCCGCATTAAAGTCTGTTGGAGAATCAAATGCTTATCCTTTAGATTATTATTCTAACAATCTTACAGGGACACTTAGCTTACTTGAAGTAATGAAACAGTTTGATGTTAGGAAAATGATATTTAGCTCCTCAGCTACAGTTTATGGCAATAAAAATATTGCACCTAATAAGGAAAGTGATCCCATAGGAGGAACAACTAATCCTTATGGGACATCAAAATATATGATGGAATTAATACTTCAAGATCTTTGTAAGAGTGACCCAAATTTCTCTATTGTTTCTTTAAGATACTTTAATCCTACTGGTGCTCACTCCTCTGGGATGATGGGAGAAAATCCCAATGGTATACCTAATAATCTTATACCCTATATAAGTAAGGTTGCACAAAAAAAATTACAAAAGTTACATGTATTCGGGAATGATTATCCCACAAAAGATGGAACAGGCATTAGAGATTATATACATGTTTCTGACCTGGCTTTAGGCCATGTAAAAGCATTAGATTATATATTTTTAAATGATGTTAATTATGAGGTATTCAATTTAGGAACTGGTCGTGGATATTCTGTACTTGAAGTAGTGCGTATGTTCGAAAAAATTGCCAATACAACAATACCATTTGAGATTTGTGAAAGACGTACTGGGGATATAGCAGAGTCATGGGCATCTGCCGATTTGGCTAGAAGTAAATTAAAATGGATAGCAACCAAAGATTTAAAAGAAATGCTGCAGGATGTTTGGCGTTGGCAAATAAAAAACCCAGATGGCTATTAATCATTAATATATTAACATGGTATTAATTGAATTGCATTTACGATAATAAAATTAAAAGTAGTAGTACGGCAACAGAGGCAAAAAATCACTGAAATCCAGGTTAATTTTACACCTACTGAAATAGTGGGCCTGTGGATAACTATAAATCAATGGCTTATATTGGAAACATCGCTGAGTTCATTAAGTACAAGCTTAAGAATATAACGAAAAGTTATGAAGTTTATAATTATGTTGATAAGCCAGACCTAAATATGAATCAATTAATGGCTGAAATCGAAAAAAGGTTAAGAGAAAAAGTTTTCATCCGTGCATTTGTCTTATCCACTGGGCATGTTAGGCGGATATTGCTTTGACATTCTGAGCAAGGCAATTAGTAAAAAGTATGCAGTGAGTTCTGCCTGCACAGTGCCTCAGTTTGATGAAACAAAATTGCATAATTCTGGAGTTGTTGCTCCATATATCTTATATTACAGAGACTGGAGTGTTTATTTCAATACAAATTTGCACATGATAAGAAATACTATATTACTTTTATTTTTGAGTAATCTAAGATCTGATTATAGATATTGTCGGCACTGGTTAGTTAGTGTAATAAATAATACCAACTCATATTGAAAAATGATATTAATTATATATTAGGGTATGTTCGGATAACTAAAAATCGGGGCTTATTTTAAAAAAGCTTGGAATCTTGCTCGTTACAATTTTTTGATGGTGAATAGCTTTCTTTTCCTTCTTTGTTGGATATAAAGAGAGTTGAACCATAAATTTAACAAGGAAAATATTTTGGTGAAGATAGAATAAAATTACAGTAGCACTATATGCTAAAAAGCATATAATCACCTCATACAGTCATAATTTTAAAGTTTATTGAATCAAGCGTAATAGCTTGGTATATAATGGTTATGTCTTTGATAAGCATGGGCTGGACTTTATTGGCTAAAAGTAATACGGTAGCTGTTGTGAGAGGTTTAAATATTGTTATTTTTATAATATTATAGGAATAATCAAGGATAAGTTAATAATATCTCGCATGATATTATTTGATTTGATAAGCGTATAAGATAGTTAGTTGTAGGTTGACAGTGATTTAAATGGGTTAAAGATAATATATAGTAAGTCATTATCTTTAAATTTATAGTTTGTAGCATGATTGAAAATAATATCATCTTTGATTAAAACGTCGCCGATATTGTACAAATAAAATTATGAGAATAATATAGGGATAAAATCTTGTTTAATTATATTGGCTTCAAAAAAATTGTAAGAGATGTTTTTTTAGGGCTTTATGCATTACAATTATGTAATTACATTATACCGATTATTATTATACCGATTATAATAAGTCATATTGGTTTAGCGGACTATGGTGAGTTAATGTATATTACATCAATTTATCAAGTGTCCTCATTATTTATTGATTTTGGTTTTACGTATACAGCACCAGTTGTTGCTTCTCGGTATCGGGATAATGAATGTAAATTACAACAATATTATTCGAAAATAATTTTTATAAAATTTATTCTTTTTGCTATTGTAATTACTTTTATTTTGTTAATGTCATTTTTTAGTGTTCTTAACTTAACACCGATGTATATATTATCAATCTTCTTGTGCGCTCTTGGTAATGTGTTGATGCCACTGTGGTTATTTCAAGGTACAGGAAATTTCAAACTACTGTCAATATCACAAATAATAAGTAGGGTAACATTATTTATCGTTTTGATATTATATTTGCTGGGTGGTGGAGTAAATATATTTATTATTAGTTTATTACAAAATAGCACGTTGGTTTTATGTTATATTAGTCTTAATAGAAAAATATATAAAATTAATAAAGATGATATCAATTTCAAAGAATGTTTCCTTGAGTTTAAGAAGGCTGGAAATGTGTTCATTGGCGTTCTGGGAACTATAGGGTATGGTGGATTAATTCCAATACTAATCGGTAACTATTGTGGTAACTCAAGTCTGGCTGTTTACTCTATTATCCAAAAACTAACAACCGCATGCCAAAGTTTAATTACACCAGTTTCACAGTTTATGCTCTCAGAAGTATCAAGAGATAGCATAAAAAAAGATTTTTTACTTAGAATTCGGAAAAGCTTTTATATCCATTTAATTATAAGTTCTTTGGCATGCTTATGTTATCTTGTGCTGGGCCAGTTTGTTGCAAAAATTATTGGAAAAGTGGATGTTCCATTTACTATTATAGCGACTGCATCGATTATTACTATATTTTCATCTTTGAATAATGTTCTTGGCGTCCAACTGCTTATCCCTACTGATAATGTTAAATCGTTACGTAGTGCTAATCTGATATCAGGAATTTTGGTAGTTTCTTTATCATGGTATTTTATAACATATTATAACGTTCTTGGTGGAGTCATTCTTAATCTAATGGGTGAGTTTCTGGTTTTTTTATTCTTATTAAATATAGCTAAGAGGGTATGGATGGGATATGTTTCAGATTAAAACCAGAAAAAAACCATTGTTAATATTATATTTAACTTTGTTATTAAGTATCTTGATGTCGTTAATTATCGATGATGGTATAAATCGATCCTTATACATACTTTGTATATCCACACTAAGCGTTTTTTTTATATGCTATTGTTGTAATAAAATAACCTCCCCTGCAAGTTTATTAATTATTTCTTCCTTTGTTTTCCTTGGTTGTAGGCCATTTCTCTCATTATTCACAAGTTTCGATTATAGAAATGCCGATTGGTTTATAACTGGTTATTTAGATGAGAATGTTATCTATACTAATTATGCTGTTTCTTTTATGTATTTTGGATATAGTGTTGCATTGATATTAAGTAATAATAATTCAGCACATAGAGAATGTTACAATATAAATAAAATAAAACCTAATATTATATTTTTGTCTATACTTTTTCTTTTTGGCTCATTAGGACAAATCCTTAAAGGTTTTTATTTTTATTCCTTCATTGAGTCGAATAGTTATGTTGGAATTTATCAAGATAAAGTAAATTTACCCATGGGATATAATTTTTTATCATATCTTTTTTATTGTTCATTTTTCCTCATATGTGCATTTTATGACAAATTCCGAGTTAATAAATCATTTTTATTAATATCAATATTGATTGCTGCTTTTAGTGCCATGAAAGGTAGTCGAGGGGAGTTTGTTACATTCTTGCTTACAGTCTTTTGTATTTATTATAATGAGAGGAAAGTAAGCAATATTAGCTTACTATTGAAAATGTTTTTAATATTTATTGCTGTTTTTATTATAAGTGAATTTGTTTCGATGTGGCGGTCAGGCGGCAGTTTTATTGCTCTTATTGAAGGCGATAATCCACTCGTGCAATTTATATATGGAATGGGAGTATCATATATTACACTTTACCAATCGGTTAAAATAAGTTTGATCTCGGGAATGTTTGAATTTCATTATTTAATCAGTCAACTATTAATTACTATATCTTCAGTGTTAGGAGTTCAGGTATATTTACCTGGAATTAGTTACAGCCATTTGGCATCTAAAACTGCGAACCCACAATTATATGAACAAGGGTTTGGATTAGGAGGAAGCTATCTTGGTGAATCATATCTAGCTATGGGACTAATAGGATGCTTTATTATTCCATTTATAGTTTTATTTCTTATTAATAAGCTGGAAGTATTTACCAGATATAATAAAACTTTTTATTTTGTATATTATAGCTCTCTACCATCTGTTTTATTTATACCCAGAGAAACCTTGTTCTATTTTTTCCCTTATGCAGTTAAAGGCATTATTGTGGTATTTTTATTTACATTTTACGTGAATATTAAAATGAGAAGATTTAATAATGGTTGAACGCAATGTTAGTATAATTATACCTAGTTATAATAGAGCTCATTTGTTATGGGAAATAATTCCCAGCTATTTTCAGGAAGAGGTTCTTGAGGTTATTGTAATTAATGATTGCTCAACGGATAATACTGAAAAAGTTCTTTTAGAGATAAAGGAAAAATACCCAGATCTAATTATTCTTGTGAATGATAGAAATCTTAAACAGATGTCTTCAAAAAATAAAGGTATTGAAGTTGCTAAAGGTAAGTATATTTTTTTTGGAGATGATGATTCTTTTTTAATGCCTGGGGCTATTAAACAGTTGTTGAAAACGAAGTTATTAACTAACGCTGATGTTATTGGCGCTAGGATTTTATATATGAATAAAGAGGAGAGCGCATTTGAACAATGTATTCATAGACATAAAAAACATGGTCTATTCCGCAGTGATCTTAGTAAACTAGAATTCAACTTCACTGCTGATTTAGGAGAACCAGTGGAGTGTTTTTATGCTCAGGCGCTTATCTTAGTTGAGAAAAGTAAGCTTGGTAATCATCGGTTTAATTTAAGTTATTTTGGTAACTGTTACCGAGAAGAAACTGATTTTATGCTCTCTTTATATATAAAAGGCCTCAAATTTGTTTACGACTCTCAAGCGCTATTAATAAATTTACCTCCTCAGAAGGCAACGGGGGGGGCAAGAACATCAAATAAAGTTAAATATCATTATGAAAGCATAATCAATAATTATACCTTTTTAAAAAGGTATAATGCAGAAATAAATAATCTCACAAATGATAATCATACGATATTTTATCGACAATTTTTATTTATTTATTCAAAGTTTATTGCGTTTGGGAGGAAATTAATTAAATGAAAGTTTACATTGCTGCTTTTAATGGGGAAGGAGGACAGGGTGGAGTTGAGCGAGTAGTCGCTCAACAAAAGAATATGCTAACTAATTTAGGGTTTGAAGTAATATTAATAGACAGAAATTACTTTTTACTCACAAGGAAAATAAAAAGCAGGAAGGCTTCGCTATTTTTATACCCACTAATTGTTTCTATATTCTTCAATTTTAAGCGAATTATAAGAAATAAATTTTTAACAATATCACATGGTTATTCTTGTCCCTTTTATAAAAATGATCTTCTTATCGCCCATGGGAATATGAAATGTTACTTCGAAACCATCAACCAAACAGAAATAAAAAATTTTTCTGGTAGTGGTATTACAGCATTTTATGAAAAATGTTCAGGCCGACTCTCAAAAAAAATATGGGCTGTATCAAAAAAAGTAATGCAGGAATGGGTCGATTTGTACTCAGTTAATACAAATAAAATTTGCGTTGTTCGGAATTACATAAATATTGATAAGTTTAATCAATTAGGTCCCGCTAATAGTAAAGAAATTATTTTTGTAGGCCGTCTGGAGAAAGGTAAAGGAATATCGGAGCTTATTGATATATGCACTACTCTCTCCGGTTATACTTTTCACTTTGTATCAAGTATTGCACCAACAGTTGAATTGTATGAGCTTTCTAATGTTAAAATTAGTATAGGTGTATCATATGAGTCGATGCCAGATATATTCAAAAATGCTAAAGTGCTTATTTTACCATCTAAATATGAAGGGTTTGAGTTAGTAACAGTCGAATCATTGTGTTGTGGTACACCGGTTGTTGGATATAATGTGGGGGCGATACGTGAATTGTCTACTGAAAATTATTGTGGTGTCTTTATGGTAAATAATAAAGATGATATGATTTCAAAAATTGAATATATAATGTCATTGCCTGATAGAGAATATCATAATTTAAGAATGAATATTTATAATAATCGTGATGTGTTCTCTGATGTATGTTATATGGAGTTGTTAAAAAAGGAATTTCGTTGTGGTAACTAAAAAGATATGTCTGGTATCAATCAATTCTTATAATGAATTAACAGGTGGAGGATTATATCTACGAACAATTGTTTCTTTTCTTAAAAAAAATAACGTTGATTTAACATTGATTGATAAGTATTCATCTAAGTTTATTTTTGATGATAAAGATTTTAAACATTTATCTTTTACAAAAGGTTATTTTCAGGATATTTTTTCACGTTTACTTTTTTTACCCTCTTTTTATATACCATACTTATTTTCGTTAATGAAAATTTTTAAAGAAAATGAAATTATTGGGTTTCATAATTCTAGACTGGGGTTGCTTTGTTTGTTATGTAGATTGTTTTATCCAAATAAGAAAATAATTCTGTTTACCGATAATTTTGAATATGATTTAGTTAGCCAAAAAAAATTATCTCTAGGTATAGTATGGGAAAGAGTCATTGTAAAATTCAATGAATGGTTAGGATTGAAAAAAGCAAATTTAGTTTCATATATAACTAATCATGATAAAATATCAATGGAATGCTACTATGGGGAAATTAATTCAAAAAGCTTAATACTGCCTGTCATTTTTACTCCTGGTGTATGCAAAGAAACTCTCTCTAAAGATTTTTCAGAACGTCTTTTGAAAGTGCAGGTTGATGAAAGGCGTAAGTTAATATTTACTGCCTCATTCGATTTTTTTCCGAATATAGATGCCGCTCATAAAATAATTAGTCAAGCCAAAAATGAGAAAGATATTCTTTTTATTCTCGCAGGACGTAAACTATCAACCTTACATTTACCGGTGTTAGATAATTTGATTGCATTCAACGATCTATCTAATTCAGAAATGTCTTCCTTATTATGTGCATGTGATATTTTTTATTCTCCATTAGTTATGGGGAGTGGAATGAAGACAAAGGTTGCTGAAGCTTTATCATATGGACTGCATATATATGCTACAGAACATACGATGGTAGGATATGAGGATATTGTTAATGATAAAAACTGCGTTACAGTTATAAAAGATGTTAACGCACCAATAGCATACTCAATTAAAAATGATATTTTCAATAAGGATGTTATCAGCTCAATGCAGGATAAATACTATTCTCTAAAAAGATTTACTGGGAAAGAGTTAGATGTTCTCTTAGCCATAGAATAACATTTGCTTGCTCTAGATGTTAATTATAGCTGGTGTCGAATTATAAAATATGTTAACGCAGATAAAATCTTATGAATAATGATTTGGTTTCAATTATAACTCCTATATATAATTCCGCTACTTGGGTTGATAATTTGCTTAAAACAGTCAAAGAACAAACGTACCAGTCATGGGAAATGATTATAATTGACGACTGTTCTACTGATAACACTTTTGAAGTTTTGAATAATATCGCAAAAAATGATCATAGAATAAAAGTTTATAAGAATGCCTCCAATCAAGGTCCGGGGAGCACAAGGAATAATGCGATTAAGCTCGCAAAAGGACGTTTTATTGCATTTTTAGATGCTGATGATGAATGGTGTAAAAATAAACTAGAAATTCAAGTATCTGAAATGTTGAAAAATCAATATCATTTCTCGTATCATGATTACAGACATATGAGTAGTGATGGACTGCTGGTTGGGGATATTGTATGTAGTTCCAATATATTAGATTGGTATACTCTTCATACCCGACGTGGATTGGGCTGCTTAACTATAATGTTTGACCGAACTTTGGGAGACTTACCCTTTTTCCCTAGTATTGAAAATGTTATTGCAGAAGATTTTCTTGCATGGAGTGATCTTTTAAAAAGAGGCTATGTAGGGCATCGTATTCCATATGATCTTGCTAGATATAGACTTTCAGAGAATACACGCTCCTCAAATAAGCTTAGAGCAGTTAAAACGGTTTGGCATATTTACAGAAAGATCGAATTGATTTCTTTCCATAAGTCTTTATTTTTTTGGATAATGTATTGTAAAAATGCTTTTTTGTTGCATAAACGTTCAGCACCTTATATTAATGTTGAGAAATAATATATGAATTATATTCAACCAGTTATTCTTTGTGGGGGGAATGGCACGAGATTATGGCCTTTGTCTCGAGAGTTATTTCCAAAACAATTTCTTAATATTAATGCAAGTGAATCGATGCTTCAGCGTACCCTAAGTCGATTAGAAGGGTTACCTGTAGAAGCCCCGGTTTTAATATGTAATGAAAAACATCGATTTATTACGGCTGAGCAAATTCGTGCCACTAATAGAAAGCCTGAAAGTATAATACTGGAGCCTTTTGGAAGAAATACAGCGCCAGCTATAGCATTAGCCGCTTTGAAAAATATAGAAGATGCAAAAGATCCATTGATGTTAATACTTGCGGCAGACCATGTATTCAACGATGAAACCTCTTTTCGACGAGCGATAATGTCAGCTTGCTATTATGCCGAGAGTGATAAGTTAGTTACATTTGGAATTGTTCCGACTAAACCTGAGACCGGTTATGGTTATATAAAACGTGGAGATTCGGTTAATACTTGCGCAAGTTATTTAGCTTTCAATGTTTCAGCTTTTGTCGAGAAACCAGACATTGAAAAAGCAGCCACCTATGTCTCAAGTCAGGAATATTATTGGAATAGCGGCATGTTTCTCTTCAAAGCAAGTAAATATATTGAAGAGTTGAAAAAATTCCGCCCAGATATCATTGAGGCTTGTACAAAAGCATTAGCACTTTCTCATGCTGACTTAGATTTTATTCGAATTGATCAGCAGTCGTTCCAAACCTGCCCATCGGATTCTATTGACTATGCTGTTATGGAGAAGACTTCTGATGCGATTGTCGTTCCTATGGATGCTGGTTGGAGTGATGTTGGTTCATGGTCATCAGTATGGGATGTGGCAGTTAAAAATATTGAAAATAATGTAATTAATGGAGATGTTGTAGCATTAGACACTGTAAATAGTTATTTGCATGCAGATGGCTGCTTACTGACAACTATTGGTATAAATGACCTTGTAATTGTTTGCACAAAAGATGCTGTATTAGTTGCCGAAAGAAGTGCTTCGCAAAATGTCAAAAATATTGTTGATACTCTAAAAAGAAATGGCCGATATGAGCATCAAAAACACCGTGAAGTGTATCGTCCTTGGGGCAAATATGACTCCATTGATTCCAGTGAACGGTATCAGGTTAAACGAATAACTGTTAAACCCGGGGAAGGTCTTTCTTTACAAATGCATTACCATCGAGCTGAACATTGGATCGTAGTTGCTGGTACAGCTAGGGTGACTATTAATGATGAAGTTAGATTGCTAGGTGAAAATGAATCAATCTATATTCCGATTGGGGCAAAACACTGTTTGGAAAATCCTGGAAAAATCGCCTTAGAATTAATTGAAGTACGTTCTGGAGCATATCTTGAAGAGGATGATATTATACGCTTTGCAGATAAATATGGCAGAGTTTGATATTGAACATTAGGGGAGCAATGAATAAATTAACCTGTTTCAAGGCCTACGACATTCGCGGCAGGCTGGGCGAAGAGCTCAATGAAGATATCGCGTGGCGGATTGGCCGCGCTTACGGCGAATATTTAAAACCGAAAACCATCGTGCTGGGCGGCGACGTGCGCCTGACCAGCGAGGCGCTGAAGCTGGCGCTGGCGAAAGGGTTACAGGACGCGGGCGTCGACGTGCTGGATATCGGTATGTCCGGCACCGAAGAGATTTACTTCGCCACCTTCCACCTCGGCGTGGACGGCGGTATTGAAGTGACCGCCAGCCATAACCCGATGGACTACAACGGTATGAAGCTGGTGCGCGAGGGCGCCCGCCCGATAAGCGGCGACACCGGTCTGCGCGACGTTCAGCGTCTGGCGGAAGCGGGCGATTTCCCGCCGGTGAACGACGCCGCGCGCGGCAGCTACAGACAAATCAGCCTGCGCGACGCCTACATCGACCACCTGCTCGCCTACATCAGTGTTAACAATCTCACCCCGCTGAAGCTGGTGGTGAATTCCGGCAACGGGGCGGCGGGGCCGGTCATTGACGCCATCGAAGCGCGTCTGAAGGCGCTGGGCGCGCCGGTGGAGTTCATCAAAATCCACAACACCCCGGACGGCACCTTCCCGAACGGCATTCCCAACCCGTTGCTGCCGGAGTGTCGCGACGACACCCGTAAGGCCGTTATTGAACACGGGGCGGACATGGGCATCGCCTTTGACGGCGACTTCG